>JBDNFV010000130.1:0-1015 GCA_041689635.1 Candidatus Nanopelagicales bacterium
AACGGCTCGGCTCCCTGTGTTGCAACGACAATTCGTGATTGCGCGTCCACCGAAGTGATGACGTGCTCTTGCTGTGACCACAGAACGGGTGTGCCAGCGAAGGCTCGTCCCAATTCTTCAGCCGTGCGCTCTGCGCCAATCGCAAGAGCTTTGATTTCGGTCCCTCCGCACGCGCAATGCCAGCCACGTGCCCCGCAACGGGAACATGTCAGGGCTTCCCCTGACCCGCTCCCGTGTGCATATTGGATCGCACCCCCACACGCGCAGATCGCTCGCTCACCGCACCGTGCGCAGAGGAAAGAGGGGATGTATCCACGGCGACCAACCGATACCAAGACGGGACCATGAGGGAGGGAATCCTTGATAGCCTGCCAGGCCAGTTGAGGTATTCGAGATTGATGTGGGTCACGCTCAAGAATTGTGTCGGTGATTGACCGCATCTGTGCGCGTACTGACTCGATCACCGACGTGTTTGCGGTGATGCTCTCGCACCACCCTGATTCGCACCATGATTGCGTGGTCACGGATCGAGAAAATCCACCAATGATTAATGAACAGTTCGAACTATGACTCCGCAGCGCAGCGACTTCGCGAGCGTCCCAATAAGGGGCATGAGCATCGGCATACGCATCATTGAAGTCATCCCACATGATGACCGCCTTAAGGTTTTTAACCGGTGCGAATACCGCCGATCGGGTCCCGATCACGATTTTTCCGCGGCCCGAATGTATCTCCAAAAAATTTTGGTATCTTTCGCCTTGATCCAGATGAGTTGACATGATTACCGACTGCGGGATTATTGCGGTGAGTCGCTCAATTGATTGCGCATCGGGTACAAGAAGGATGACTCCAGCATCCGGATCGGCTGCCTGCAGGGAATGAACAAGTCCTGCAATTTCCTCCCACCACCGGGATGCCGGAGCACTTGCCCATATTGCACGAACTCTCTCGCCCACGGTCAGCTTGGCTAATAAGGCTGGGCCTTGGGCATATGCCGCCCATGCACTTTCATTCA
>JBDNFV010000131.1:0-1212 GCA_041689635.1 Candidatus Nanopelagicales bacterium
CTGAGGTTGACCACAATTGGGGTGGTGCAACCGCCCGGGCAACCCGCTCCAGTGTTGTGTGTTGCAGTGTTATGTGCGCCGAAGATTAAGGCTGCGAGGGCTTCGCTGCGGCGCTCCCCAATAGTGGCCTCGCAGGAACCGGTGATGGCAGGGTTGGTTATCCCAGCGTTAATCGCGCCCATGATCGCATTGGCGGTGAAGGTATCTAATCGGGCAATCAGGGTGGATAAGCCATCCAGATCAGGTGACACATATACGTCACGGTGGCGCCGGGCAGCGGCCCTGCGCCGGGCTTGACCGGCCGCATCAATACTGTCGATCACCCTGTTGGCTTTGGCTTTCGTGCGAGTAAAACCATGTCGCCGAGCAATCGGTAAAACACGCTCCTGCAAAGCTAAACAATCAGCATCAAAGGCCACCTGAGCCAGGTGTGCTGCGAACTGATTCGCAAGCGTGTCGGTGCGCGCCGCGTCGTGCAGGCCTTGTTCAAGGGCCTGGCAGGAGGAGAGGCGTTGCGCCGCCTCGGTGAGAATACGCACATGTACAAGGGTGATCTCCCCCAACGAGAGGGCTCCCTGCGTTAACGCCAACGGACCAGCCAGAAGGCGCGCCTGATCAATGCGCGCCTGGGTTGACATTGGGCCCCACCGAAGAGCTGCAGCGATTTCATCGCGCGCGATTTCGCTGATCCGAACCTCACGCTCGCTCTCACCGAGTCGATCCACAACCACGAACTCATCCACCGTTGGTGTTCCGCCAGCAGCGGCAATCAACGCCGCACCTTGACGGCTGGCCCACCAAGAAGTCACCCGGTCATGCACCTGTAAGTAGCGCAGCGCATCACGCGGGTTCAACGCTGATGGATTCAGCATTTCCAATACCGACTGCACAAACAACCCCGGCTCCACATCACACACATGATCCAAAATCACACTCGGTGAATCCGTGAAAGGATCAAATCCCAAGCCTTCAACAACCCGCACACCCGCGGTCTGATCAGCGCTTGAATCACCTTCGAATTCCATGTCTTTAACCTATGACAGGGGTCTGACATTTGACATCCACGTGGAGAATCGGACCCATTCGGCGCCAAGAACGGACGGGGACCGAGAACGGACGGGGACCGAGACTCAGCGTGGGTTGGGAGCCATCGAAAATATTATTGGCCATCGAGGCGATTGAAATGTGAGCAGCGGACCCTTCGCCGGCAAA
>JBDNFV010000132.1:0-2804 GCA_041689635.1 Candidatus Nanopelagicales bacterium
ACATTTACGAACACGGGCCACTAACTCGGGCGCCATATTGCTCACTTGATCACGCGCACCCGTGACCCCCATGGTTGACGCCGCATACACGAATCCCTTGGTCTGACGGCAAATCTTGTCGATTCTCTCGTTCGTGGACGAAGGCGCGACCAGGAAAATCGGGTCAACGTTATGGGCGACTGCGGCCGAGATCCAAGGTTTACCTTCTTCGATGGTGAGATCCGGGGTGATCACCCCCACGCCACCTGCTTGCTGGAGTTCCCGAGCGAAGTTTTCCACCCCAAATTGCTCGATGGGGTTCCAGTACGTCATGACAACCGGAACGACGCCGAGCTCGGCAACTGCCGTGACAACCGTGAGCACGGATTCAGGGGTAGCTCCGTTGGTTAACGCTTGATCAACCGCCTGTTGAATAACCGGTCCATCCATGAGCGGATCCGAGTACGGGAGCCCGACCTCAACGAGATCCACTCCGCCCTCGCACATGGCTTGTACGAGTTCAATTGAATCCGCCAGAGTAGGGAAACCTGCAGGAAGATAACCGATAAGCAGTGCCCTACCCTCGCTTTTTGCTTGGGCAAATGCCACACCTATTGAGCCGCCACCCCCAGAGTGCACGGGTTAGCGACCCTCGGCCATTTCAATACTGACACCGGACTCACTATGTTCAAGCTGGATTCCAAACCAACGAGCCGCCGTCGCAACATCTTTATCGCCACGTCCGCTGAGGTTTAAGACAATCACGGAGTCTGGCCCAAGTTCTTGGCCCAAACGAATGACCCCGGCCAGCCCGTGGGCGGTTTCAATAGCCGGGATAATCCCCTCGGTGCGTGAGCACAACGCGAAGGCTTCCATGGCCTCAGAGTCGGTGATCGGTTCGTAGATCGCGCGTCCAGTGTCGTGCAACCATGCGTGCTCGGGGCCTACCCCCGGGTAATCAAGCCCGGCACTGATGGAGTGTGAAGGAATTGTTTGTCCCCATTTGTCCTGCATAACGTAGGTGCGGGCACCGTGCAGTACCCCTGGCGTGCCGGCTGCAAATCGTGCCGCATGCCGACCGGTTTCGACGCCGTCACCACCAGCCTCGTATCCGCGTAATTGCACCTCTTGATCGTCCATGAAGCCACTGAAAAGGCCCATGGCGTTGGACCCACCACCGACACAAGCAGCTACGGCATCGGGTAAACGTCCTTCCACCGCCAAGATCTGCTCACGAGTTTCGCGTCCAATCACCGAATGGAAATGACGTACCATGTCAGGAAACGGCGAGGGTCCGGTGACGGTTCCAAGGACATAATGGGTGTTTTCAACCGAGGCAACCCAATCTCGCATGGCCTCGTTGATGGCGTCTTTCAGGGTCCTGCTGCCATTTGTGACAGAGACAACTTCAGCGCCCAGAAGTTTCATGCGAGCGACGTTAAGTGCCTGACGCCTGGTGTCCTCCTCACCCATGTACACAACACATTCCAACCCCAGCAGCGCCGCGGCCGTCGCCGTCGCGACCCCGTGTTGACCTGCGCCCGTTTCAGCGATGACCCTCGTTTTACCCATGCGTTGCGCCAGGAGCGCCTGCCCGAGTGCGTTATTTATTTTGTGCGATCCGGTGTGATTCAGGTCCTCGCGTTTGAAATAAACCCGGGCACCATTGCAATATTCACCGAACCTGAGCGCACGGGTCAACGGCGAAGGCCGACCCGTGTAATCACGTTCTAAATCCGACAGTTGGGTGGCGAACTCTGGATCAGAGGTGGCTGTGTGAAAGGCCGCATCAAGTTGATCCAGCGCGCTCGTCAAAGCTTCCGGCACGAATCTTCCGCCGTAGGGTCCAAAATGGCCCGGCAGCTCAACCTCGCGATCAACCTCTGAGGTGGTCATTCTCGGCCCCGTGAACGACACGAAGGGTGCGCCCCCGCGGCGACTAATTCTCGCACTGCTTCCCTGGGATTCCCACCAACAACGAGTGACTCCCCCACGAGAACGGCGTCTGCTCCTGCGTCAGCATAATTCATAAGGTCATGATGGTCGCGAACACCAGATTCCGCAATTCGAATACATGAGGTGGGGATCCGCTCAACAACGCGACTAAATGTTGAGCGATCCACTTCTAAGGTCTTTAAATTTCGCGCATTCACACCAATAACGGTGGCCCCGGCTCCCAGTGCACGATCTATTTCTTCTTCATCGTGTACCTCAACGAGTGCAGTCAGACCCAGACTCTTCGTTCGCTCAATCAGGGATACCAAAACTTTTTGCTCTAAGGCTGCAACAATCAACAGCACCATGTCGGCGCCATAGGCTTTTGCTTCCCACAGCTGGTAACTCCCGATCACAAAGTCTTTTCGCAGTACCGGAATATCCACCGCCGTCCGCACTTCTATTAGGTCGGCCAGACTTCCACCGAAGGAGCGTTCTTCGGTGAGAACGCTAATGCAATGCGCCCCACCGGCTTCGTACTCGGCCGCAAGGAATCCGGGGTGGGGAATGGCCGCGAGGACACCCTTGCTGGGGCTTGATCTCTTGACTTCTGCGATCACGCAAACATCTGGACCACTAAGAATTGCGGTAACGTCTTGGGCTTGGCGCACCCGCAACGCGCGCTCTTTCAATTGATCGAGCGAGGTATGTTCCATTCGCACTGCGAGGTCTTCGCGCACTCCGCGGATTATGTCGTCTAAGACCGTCATCCGGTTAGCGTAGCCGTGACCAAATCAGAAATTTAATGAGGAGCCGAATCCCCAAACGATGTCCGAAATGACGTCGCGAGGAACAGCGACACCGATGATCACCGAGCACTGAGCACTGAG
>JBDNFV010000133.1:0-3002 GCA_041689635.1 Candidatus Nanopelagicales bacterium
ACTTTCCACATCATTGAGGGCGCGTGACGTCTTGGGAACAAACTTGCGCTGTTTGAGGTCGTCGCGGTCCAGACTGACAATCGTCCACAAACCGGTTAAATCCAATGGTCCAGGAAGCCTAAATACCTCTAAATCGGTGACATCAAGTTCACTCACCAGTAAGTCAAGGACGTATGGATCGATGTTTTTTTCGACCTCGAGTCGCACCGGCGGTCCAAATCGCCGGCGCACCAATTCGCGTTCGAGGGCCAGCAGCAGATTCTCTGCGTCATCTTCCTCAACTTCAACGTCTTCATTTCGGGTAACCCGAAACGCGTGGTGCTCCCGAATCTCCATTCCAGGAAACAGATCACTCAAGTGTGCGGCAATGACGTCTTCCAGTGGCACGAAACGTGCAGGCCCGACTTCAATGAAACGTGGCAACAGTGGTGGAACTTTGACACGGGCGAACAGCCGATTGCCCGTTATTGGATTTTGAACCACGACGGCAAGATTGAGTGAAAGGCCACTGATATAGGGAAATGGGTGCGAAGGATCGACCGCGAGTGGGGTCAAAATAGGGAAAACTTTGGAGTCGAAGAACAAATCCATGTCGGTTTTTTCAATCGGGGTGAGTTGATCCCAACGCAAAACATGTATTCCCGTTGCGTTGAGCTCGGGTTCAATCGTGTTGAGAAAATAATCGGCTTGCTGACGCTGCAACGCAAAGGCGCGTTCCCAAATATTTTCGAGAACTTCCCTCGGGTTAAGTCCACTTGCGGCGCGAACGGCTATCCCCGTCGCAATGCGACGCTTAAGACCGGCCACCCGAACCATAAAAAATTCGTCGAGGTTGCTGGCAAAAATTGCGAGGAACTTTGTGCGTTCAAGTAGCGGCAGACCGGTGTCTTCGGCCAGGTCTAGGACCCGCTTATTAAATGCTAGCCAGGAGAGTTCTCGGTCCAAAAAACGATTGGCTGGCAGGTCACTGGCGTAGTTATCTTTGAGAATAATGGCTGCAAACTCACCGGTCGGCGGACCATCAGCCGAGAAGTCCGAGATGCTCATGGGCGTATCGTGCCACGACGAGATGCCCAATGGTGATCCGAAGGTGATCAACGGGTGAAGTACCGCGAAATTATTGAATTCGGTGCCGGTACATCACGTCGGTATCCCAATGGACGAATTTTAGGCTTTCATAGAGAGAAATGGCCCGCTCATTTGATGCATCAACGTAGAGCATCGCCTGCCGTAAGCCGAGGCTGCGCAAATAGGTTAATCCCATTGCGCTCAAAGCGCGGCCAAGCCCTGGAACCCGATGTTGTGGGTCAACGGCCAGGACATACACCTCACCGATGGCTTCGTGGCTGTGGTCAGGGCCCGGGGCTCCCGGGCCATGCGTATGTGAAGCGTGCACCTGCGACCCGTGGACTTTGGTCCAATGAAATCCGATGATCGCATCCGTTTGCGTATCGACCGCGATAAAGAAACCATCCACGTTAAACCACGACTCGTGCAGCCGCACTCGAATGTCATCTTCGGTCCATCCCCCTTGATCAGGAAGTCCGGCAAACGCGCGGGCATTAACCGCCAGCACTCCGGCAATATCGGTCAACGGATTGAAAGCCCTGATGAGTACCCCATCTGGAACGTCTGCGGGTGGAAGTGGGGCGAAAAGCGATCGGCGCATTTGCCACAGCGAGCGACTGAGCAGAAAGTCAAGCGAGTCGGCCAAGGATTGAGCTCCGGTGGTAAGTCCATGTGCCCACAGGCGCAGACGACCATCGGGGGAGAGTTCCAAAGCCTGCGCAACTAATGCACGGCCCATTCCACCGTTTCGCGAATCCGGTGACACCACTAACTCGGCACTCGTTCCCTCGACGAGATCGGTAATATCCACGTGGGCGTAGCCGACAATGTCATCGTCAAATAATCCAAGAATGTGTAGCCCGCTTTCACCAGAGCGAAGGTGCAACCAGGCGTGTTCACTTAATGGCCGAACGTCGTCAAATTCCGTTGCGTTATTGAGCAGCCGGGTGATGTGTTCCATTTGTGCGGGATCAAGGTGGTCGAGTACTAACGTCGAGATAACCGGTTGCTGAAGTGACATGACGCGCTAATTCTGCAATTGATTGACGCGCCCGGTTTCAGACTCGGGTGTCTCGAGTACAAACCGGTAGCCAACATTTCGCACGGTACCAATGAGCGCTTCATG
Organism: Candidatus Nanopelagicales bacterium; assembly: GCA_041689635.1. GTDB lineage: Bacteria > Actinomycetota > Actinomycetes > S36-B12 > S36-B12 > UBA4592. The sequence goes on from JBDNFV010000133.1 coordinate 2,195, forward strand.
CTCTGATCCAAGTTTCGCGCGGAGGCGGCGAATGTGCACGTCAACGGTGCGGGTGCCACCAAAGTAGTCGTATCCCCACAATTCCTGCAATAAAACAGCGCGGGTGAAAACTCGACCTGGATGTTGGGCGAGGTGTTTCAATAACTCAAATTCTTTAAACGTCAGGTCAAGGGGACGACCATGCAGACGGACGGTGTAACTGACCTCGTCAATGTGGAGGGCGCCGAGGTATATCTCTTCTGGGCTCTTGTTAGCGTCAACACCCAAACGAATGTCGTGACGGGCTACAGCAACCCGAAGTCGCGCTTCCAGTTCAGCGGGTGAAGTGGTGTTCAGCATAAAGTCATCAATTCCCCAGTCTCCTTGGACCGCGGTGAGGTTTCCTTCGGTGGTGACCAGCAGGATCGGCGCGCCCGCACCGGTGTCACACAACAGTCGGGTAAAACTGCGAACGGCTGAGAGATCCATTCGCCCGTCAACGAGTACGACGTCGGAGTTATCAACCGCCAACAAAGAGGCTGGTTCGGCGCCTAATACACGGACATTGTGGTTGAGAAGCGCTAGAGCGGGCAGGATCTCAGCGGAAGCGTGCATGGCGCGAGTCAAGAGAACAATCCGCATGTGACCTCCTAAATGTTGTCCCAGAGTACCCACCGGATATTCGGCGCACGGACAGGTGCCGAGCAAGTCAACGAGTACTGCCGGCAAAATGGGGGGTGTGCACTCCGAATTCACCCTTTATACCCGTGATGCGGTGCGTATTGCTGGAACCCATTCAACGTCTGCGCACGCCAAGACCGATTCGGAT
>JBDNFV010000134.1:0-1164 GCA_041689635.1 Candidatus Nanopelagicales bacterium
CATACCCGCAATCCGCGCTCAGGCAGAGGTACTTCGACTGCTTCGGCTTGCTCGGATTGTGCGGCTCTTACGATTCCTGCCCAACGCTCGAGTGCTGCTCTCCACCATGGGCAAAGCACTTCCCTCTGTTTTGTCGATGGTTGTCTTGGTGATTCTTATTCTTTTCATTTACGGCATGGTTGGTTTCGTTATGCTCAGTGACGCACTTCCCCAAGAGTGGGGCAACATCGGTTCATCCATGATGACCTTGTTCATTTTGTTAACCCTTGAGAACTTTCCCACCTACCTTGATCAGGCTCAAGAAGTTACTCCGTTCGCTTCCATATTTTTTCTTTCCTATGTCCTGATCGCAGCCTTCGTTGTCCTGAATCTTGTTCTGGGTATCGTCGTCGGTGCCATGGAGGAGGCGCGCGAAGAAGAGGAAGCGAGATTGCGCAAAGAGGAGGAAACCGAGCACACATCCCTGGTTGAATTGGTGATCGGTCTACGCAAGCAACTTGAACTGGTTGAGTCAGAAATTCAAGAACTGGCGAGTCGAAAGAATCAGCACAATTGACTTAAGTGCAATACGTACCTGTTCACAGTCCATAAAATAGTGGCGGCTACGGTGAGAAGTGGCCCGCACTTCTCACCAATGGAGGTCACTTATGTCACGACGTCGGATAGCAACACGTGCAGCACTTGCCATCGCGGTCTTATCAACTATTGCAATATCGCCCATGGCAGTTGCAACGCCATCCATCGCCTCTCCTCACATTCTGAGTGCGGCCTGGGGATTAAACAATGCGAACGCTTGTCCAACGGGTGAAAAAGGTCTGGACAACATTCCCGTCACATTTAATTGGTTTATCAATCCCACCACGATCCAGGTCACGGATTTTGTTATTACCCGCACCGATGGCACCACCGCCACTCCAACGTGCGCTCTCCAGTTCCCGCCGAATGAACCAAATGAAATCCAAACAGTGAACTTGATTGGTAACTTTGGTGACCCTGATGGTGTTCGACCAAGCACGGTTACGGTCGTGGGTGAACTTCAAGGGCGCCCACCCCTTGCTTCCAAGTGGCGACCAATGACCCCCGGTCTGACACAAACAATTGTGCAGATCGAAGCCGGCCCCGACATCTCCGACGCGTGGCGACTCACGCCCGCGATGCTCAAAG
>JBDNFV010000135.1:0-11577 GCA_041689635.1 Candidatus Nanopelagicales bacterium
GCGGCAACGACATCACGTGGTGAGACGATTGCGCCCTTGACGTTCAGCTCCAGGGTGGAGTCAAGATTCAACGTGTGTAATGTTTTCAAAATGTCAATGAACTCTTGTCCCAGACCGTATTTGAATGTCACTTTTTTGCACTCGATCCATCGAGGTACAAGCAGCACCTCTTCGTGTTCGACATTCACACATTCCTGAGGACCGATTCCTTCCGGGAAATCAAATATTTCGGCACCGCTAAAGGGCTCGGTCGTGTACCAACCTCGGCCTTTTTCCCAAATCACCGGAGGGTTGAGACATTCTTCGATGGTTGTCCAAATGGAGAATGTCGGCGCGAATTCGTAACCCTGAACCTTGAGGTTCGCGCCGTCGCGAATCCCGATTTCATCAATTTCACTGAACAGGTGATCTGCGGCGTAACGAGCAAAAACATCGGCGAGTCCCGGCTCAACCCCCATCCCGCAGAGGGCAAGGATTCCCGCTTCTTCCCAGTCGGAGGCCACATCGAATTGCTCGTCGCCGAGTTTGACTCCCGTTTCGGTGAATGGTGACTCTGTGTTGGGCCTGGAAAGGCTCATGGCCGTATCCAGGTAATTGGTTCTTCTTGACAGGCAAGCGCGGAAGATCGGCATGACATAGCGCGGATCCAACAGGTTGAGAACATGTGTGGTTTCATGGATCTCGATCAGTCGAATAATTTCATTTTCGTCTGAAGCATCGACGTGTGCCGCACTAAACCTTGAGTCATTTACCCGTTCTACGAGTTGCAGTGACCGCTTCAGATCGTAATCTGCGATCACCCATGTATCGAAATAGTCCCTCCGCGCCGCAATGAGTGCGGCCGAGGTACCAACCCCGCCGGCACCGATACAGAGAACCCGCATCTTCACTCCCCGGGAATCCGACCGGCCAGAAGAGGCTGGGCCGGATCCCACGTTGTTCCATCACGTTGATCCTTGCGACGGCGGGCAATTGCACTCAGGGCTTCTAGCACTACGCGGTTACCCAACAGCGCGGTAATGTCGGCGTGGTCAAATGGTGGACAAACTTCAACAAGATCCATTCCGACCACGGGAAGTTCATAACAAATCCTGCGAACGGCATCGAGTAGTTCCCGGGCACTGAGACCACCAGGCTCAGGGGTACCCGTCCCGGGCGCATGCCCTGGATCACACACATCAATGTCGACGCTGAGGAAAATCCCGTCGCAATCGGTTAATGCGATGGCAAAAGCCTCGGTTAAACACACATTGAGGCCCCGGGTAACAATCTCGGTCATTTCATAGGAGCGCATGCCTTGTTCGGCCATCCAGTCGAGTGTCTCCGGTTCTGGCCAGTATCCGCGCAACCCAATTTGCAGGAAACGGTCCCCGCGCACGGCGCCTGATTCAATCAACCTTCGCATCGGCGCTCCATGTCCAATGAGGGAGCCGAATGTGATGTCGCCGGTATCCGCGTGGGCATCAAAATGGATGACGGCGATTTTCCCCCAACCCCGCGCTCGGGCGACACCGGTCGCATCGGGCCAGGTAATTGTGTGATCCCCGCCCAGCACGATTGGGATTGCTCCCGTCCGTGCAATCTTCTCAATTTCAATTTCAAGATCAGCGCAGGAGCGCGCGGCATCGCCGCTGTACAGCTCGACATCTCCCGCGTCGACAACCGTCAGATCCTTCAAACCGTCAACCCGCATCGCTAGTGAAGGCCGGCTGCCGTCGTGCTCGAGGTAACACGCGGCGCGCAGTGCCTGGGGGCCGAATCGAGCACCCGCCCGGTAGGAGGTTCCCCCGTCAAATGGCGCACCAACGATCACGACATCGGCATCGCAGTAGCTGTCGCGCTCGTCAAGATCGCATTCAGGAACACCTAAAAAGGTGTAGTTGGGGCCGAATTGACTGCCGTATCTCGTCATGTTTCCAGCCTACCCTCAGGAATCAAATCCAAGGCCGAGCGAGTCGAGTAAACGCAACCACAAATTTCGCTTCCCGTTCTCACGATCAGCCTTTTGCAATGACTTGGTGGTCCAGTGAATAACCCAGGTGCGAAAAGGTTCCGGTGGAAATGGCAGCGGTTTCGTCTTGACCATGCGTAATGCTGTGCGCTCGGTTTCTCGTCCCTGCACGAGGTCCAGTGACGTGAGTGCGGCAAATCGTGATGCTCCGACTCCAAGCCCGGTGAAACCGGCGACATACACCGTTTTTCCTCCGTGGGCTTTACCCCAGAAGGCACTAAATCTGGAGCAGGTATCAATCGCCCCACCCCAACCGTGGGTAAAATTCACCTCCGCAAGTTGCGGAAATGTTTGGACAAAATGATCTGCGAGCCGGGCGAAGGATTCGGGGTCGGTGTCAAACTTTGGCTTGACTCCTTCCTTACCGTGATAGTGCGCGTCGTAGCCACCAAATAAAATCCGGCCATCTTCGGTGACCCGGTAGTAATGAAATTGATTTCCAGCGTCACCGATACCTTCGCGGTCGAGCCAACCAATGGACGCTCGTTGGCTGGGCGTGAGCGGTTCGGTTACCAAGACGTAGTCGTACACGGGCACGATCATGTGTTTAATCCGCTTGAGTAGCGGCGGATATGCGTTCGTGGCAAGGACTACTTTGGGACTGGTCACGCTGTGGGCACCAACCGTGACTCGAACATCGTTCCCCAGGTCTTCGAGTCCATTCACCTCCGAGTTTTCGTAGATCGCCACACCTAAGCGCTCAAGTTCGCGGGCTAATCCCCACGCCAATCGCGCCGGATCAACGACCGCGACTTCGGGGTCGAAGAGCGCGCCACGATACATCGGTGAATTAATTCTTTCACGAACCTGCTCTGCCGTGAAAAATTGAGATTTGACGCCTAGTTGAATCATTTCCGCATGGACTTCCGCTAAGTCCCGTGTCTGGTAATCCTCGGTCGCGACATCAATTTCTCCGGAGACTAACCAGTCGCACTCAATGTCTAATTGATCGATGCGTTCACCGAGTTCCCATAGGTTTTGTGATCCCAATCGGAGGAGTTCGGGCATTTCATCTGGCCAACGCGAAAGACCATTGCTAAAGCCGTGGGTCAAAGACGCGGCAACGAAACCACCATTTCGACCGGTGGCACCGCAGGCAATCCGGTCACTTTCAAGAACAACTATCCGCCAATTCGGGTGCTCAATTGCCGCTTCGAGTGCTGACCAAAGACCGGTAAATCCGGCTCCAACTACTAACAGGTCGGCGTGCAGATCATCAGTAAGTGGCGATTTTGCTGCGGGTCGCATTGGATGATCAAGCCAAAAACTTTCATGCCGAAGTGATTGCGTTTTGGTGTATCCCTCTGGTGAGGGTAGTGCTGTGAACATGTGGGGTCCTTACGTCGGAGGTAACGTAATGAGCCAGACCGAGCGCCTAGCTTTCCCACCAATCCCTTCGAGTGCGGCGATAAACCTGACGCAAGGATAGATCAACTCCTCGGCAAAAGCGAGTCAATACTTGCCGGGCTACTCGAAATTTCGTTCTCCAGTGCCTTGCGTCTACGGCCACTTACAAATTGGCTGATCAAAACAATGAGGAGGGCAATAACAAACACCAGCGTTGCTAACGCATTGACCTGCACTGGGATTCCGCGTTGCGCCGCACCCCAGATGTAGATCGGAAAGGTGACCACGGTTCCAGCGTTAAAGAAGCTGATAATGAAATCGTCGAATGACAGCGAAAATCCCAGCAGCGCCGCACCAGCAATTCCTGGTGCAACCAACGGGAGGGTTACATAGCGAAACGCTGCACTTGGTCCGGCATAGAGATCGCGTGCGGCTTCTTCGAGTCTAGGATCCATTCCCTGCAAACGAGCCTTAACCGTCACCACAACAAATGAGATGATGAACATGATGTGGGCGATAATGATCGTAATTTCCCCCAATGGAAAACGCAGGTTTAAGAACAAAGCCAAAAGACTGGCACCCATAACGACCTCGGGGGTGGTCATCGGAAGAAATATTAATAAATTAGTAGATGAACGGCCTCGGAATCGATAACGGACCAGGGCGAAGGCGATCATGGTTCCCAGCACCGTAGCAAACAGAGTGGAAATGATCCCGATTCGAATACTGATCAAAAACGAATCACAGACTCCGGGGACCCCACAAATATTGGTCCAACCATCCAATGAAAACTGTCTCCAACTGGTGTTGTACTTACCCTCGGGTTTGTTGAAACTCAATACGGCAACGACGGCGATGGGAATAAAGAGATAGACCAAGACTAAGACCGCGACAAAGCCAAGTAGATGACGACGAATCCAGTTCATTAGACCAAATCCTCCGTTCCCGCTCTGCGGATATAGGTGAACACCAACACCAAGATCGCGGCCATCAAGACAAAAGAAAGCGCACTGGCTGTCGGGTAGTCGCGGAATTCAATGAAGTTGGTTTGGATCACGTTGCCAATCATGCGGTCCTGGGTGGAGCCCAGCAATTCTGAGTTTATGTAGTCACCCGTTGCTGGAATAAATGTCAGTAGTGTCCCGGCAACAACACCCGGTAGGGACAGGGGCCAGGTAACTGTGCGAAAGGTGGTAAAAGCTGATGCGTAAAGATCATTGGAGGCTTCCAGTAGTCGCGGATCAATTTTTTCCAGGGCCGCGTAAAGAGGCAGGATCATAAACGGCAAGAAGTTGTACGTGAGACCGGCAATAACGGCAATACCCGTGTTGAGTATTCGATCATCGGGTAACACATTTAAGTAGTTGAAGAATGAAGTGATGAAGCCTTCGTCGGCAAGAATTGTTTTCCACGCGTAAGTTCGAAGTAGGAAGGAAGCGAACGAAGGTGCGATGACAAGCACCAGCATGAGGGCCCGCCAACGACCAGCCTTAAAAGCGATGAAATAAGCGAGTGGGTAGGCGATACATAGCGCGAGTGCAGTTGCAATTCCGGCGTAAACAAAAGAGCGGAGGAATTGAGGCCAATATTCAGTTAATGCATCGGGATAATTACTGATTTGAAAGGCCGGGATGTATTGCCCCGATTGACCCGCAACGGGTGCTTGCAAACTGGTCAAAAACAACGTCACAAATGGGATGGCAAAAAAGATTGCCAACCAGGTCATTCCGGGAAGTAACAGGAAATAACCCGTACGCGACTTTCTCTGGCCAACGACAGCATTTTTAGCTTTGGTTGACGGGACCACCACGACCACGCTCAGACTCCCGCGGCAATCGCTTGAGCCGTTGTCGCAAGAAGCGTTTCACCGCCAGCAAGCCCAAATGCGTGCTCGGGTGACCAGTGAATGAGGACCCGGTCACCCACGCTTGAACGATCTCCCACTATCACATTCTGTTCAAAGACGGTGATGTTTTGGCCCCAAGGCAAGATGATCACGTACTGCGTGGAAACACCGGCATAGGAAACGTCGACGACGGTTCCTTCTAAGGTGTTGTTCCCGTTCGGTATTTTTTCCCGGTCGGGAAGGTCTAAAACGGTCATCTTCTCTGGCCGAATGCCAACGATCACTTCGTCGCCGGGCGCGGAATTGCGTTCTGTTGGCACCAAGAACTTAATTCCTTGGGCAAGGACTTCAATCATGTCCGCATCCGTTGACACGCGTGTGCCCGCGAACAAATTTGATTGGCCCAAGAAATTTGCCACGAAAACAGTACGCGGCAATTCATAGATCGACGCCGGATCGCCCAATTGCTCGATCCGCCCAGCGTTCATCACCGCGATCGTGTCGGCCATGGTCATGGCTTCTTCCTGATCATGGGTCACGTGAACAAATGTCGTTCCCACTTCGGTTTGGATTCGCTTGAGCTCTATTTGCATCTGGCGACGCAACTTGAGGTCAAGTGCCCCCAACGGTTCGTCAAGGAGAAGCACATCGGGCTCATTTATCAGTGCACGAGCAACCGCAACACGTTGTTGCTGCCCACCTGAGAGTTGCGTTGGTTTACGCCGAGCCATCGGTGCTAGTTCAACGAGTTCGAGCATCGCATTTACCGCGGGCTCGACATTTTTGATCCCGCGACGACGTAAACCAAACGCCACATTTTCAAAAATGTCGAGATGCGGGAACAGAGCGTAGGACTGGAAAACCGTGTTGACGGGCCGCTGAAAAGCACGAAGTGAGGTGATGTCTTTTTCACCAATAGTGATCCGACCCGAGGTTGGGTCGTCAAGACCGGCCACCATGCGCAGGGTGGTGGTTTTGCCGCACCCCGACGCCCCCAAAAGTGCGAAGAACGAACCCGCCGGAATAGTTAAGGTGAGGTCGTCAACGGCGGCCATGTCACCGAACATCTTGGTCAGGTTCGTCAGGTGCAGGTCCTCAACATTGCGTTCCCGATCTCGCGCCACAACCCGCTCCTTCACATTAAATCTGAATGAAAAAAATACGGGGGGATCGACATTATTGGATCCCCCCGTCGACGACTAATTGCCGATGGCCTTTTGGAAGAGGCGCTCATATGCTTCATTTGCTTCAGGAGTGAGTTGTTTAAACACAAAAGTTGAATCAAGAACCTGTGTGGACGGAAAGATCCAATCACTCGTTGCGAGGGTCGGATCAATTTTTTCCATGGCAGCCTGAGCACCTTCAACCGGGCACAGATAGTTAACCCATGCCGCCACCTGGGCTGCGACTTCTGGCTCATAGTAATAATTCATGACTTTTTCGGCGTTCTTCTTGTGCTGGGCCAATGAAGGGATCAACATATTGTCGGTCCACAACATGCCGCCGCTCTCGGGCAAACTGAAGCCGTAGTCCTCACCGAGGGCAATGACATCGCCCGACCAACCGATGACGGCAATAACATCCCCGCTGTCCATCGCCGCAATGTAGTCATTACCTGTTACCTGGCGAATTTGGCCACTATCAACCTGTTGGGTGAGGGCAACGATTGCCTCTTCGAATTGAGCGTCCGTGAAGTCAGACGGGTTGTAACCCAACCAACCCAGGATGCAGCCCATGGTGTCCCGCATCTCTGAAAGGACCGTGATCCGGCCCTTTAATGCTGGATCAAAGAGTTCATCCAGCGAGGTCATAGCGTCCTTACCCGTTGCGGACTTAAGCGCGGGGACGTTGTAACCGAGCCCCGCAAAACCAGACTGCCACGGCAGGGAATAACTGCGGTCTGAATCAAACTCGACCGCCGCCAGTCTGGGTATCAGATTCACTGCATTGGGAATGTTGGCCTTGTCCAATTTTTGGGCAAAGCCGCTTTGAATCCACAACGCCGCCATCCAGTCCGTGAGGACAACAATGTCTCGACCAATGTCTTGCCCTTGTTCCAATTGGGTACGCACTTTGGCAAAAAACTCATTATTGTCATTGACATCATCCGTGTAGACAACATTGATTCCCGTTGAAGATTTAAACGCTTCCAGGGTTGGGTAGGTCCCTGTTTCGTCGTCTACGTCAAGGTAGGAGGGCCAGTTGGACCAATTGACCAGCATTTCGGTATCGGATCTATCTTCGGCCGCGGAAGCCTCGGTGGAACCCCCCGAACTCGTGCCGCAAGCCGAAGCCACCATGGCGGCGCCACCTATACCGGCAACTTGAAGGAGCCGACGTCGCGAGACCGACGAGCGGATGCCGTGCGCGATCGAAGCAATCGCTTCTGGGCCGTGTGAATTCATCTTAATTCCTCTCAGAAAAACCTGATCGTGTCACTTTTGACTGATCGGAGCCTACCGGGACGTCGGCACTTCGAAAACCTTTAATCATCTAATTTACGATAAAAATCCGTTAGATCCTAAATGTCAGAAATTAGGATCACATTTCGGTAAAGGAATCAACGAAAACCGTACATGGATCCCGGGAAAATCTTAAACTATGCTTCCGTGAGGGGGAGTTCGTTTCGATAGCTGTTTTCAATCAATTGGGAGTTGTGTTTATGAGTGTTGTGCGCGCCGCATTAGTTCAGACGGACTGGACCGGGGACAAAGAATCGATGATCCTCAAGCACGAAAATTACGCTCGGGAAGCGGCAGCCGCCGGGGTCAAAGTTATTTGCTTCCAGGAACTGTTCTACGGTCCGTATTTCTGCCAAGTGCAAGACGCAGAGTTTTACGCTTATGCGGAAGAAATCCCTGGACCAATAACGGAACGGTTCCAGTCGCTGGCCCGCGAACTCGAAATGGTCATGATCCTTCCCATGTACGAAGACGCGGGCCCAGGTTTCCTGTACAACACCGCCGCGGTCATTGACGCCGACGGAAGTTACCTGGGAAAGTACCGAAAGCAACATATTCCACACGTCAAGGGTTTCTGGGAGAAGTTCTATTTTCGCCCCGGAAATGGTGGATATCCAGTTTTCGACACGGCGGTAGGAAAAATCGGTGTCTATATTTGTTATGACCGACATTTTCCCGAAGGCTGGCGAGCACTTGGGCTCAATGGGGCCCAAATTGTCTTCAACCCTTCGGCAACATCCCGCGGATTATCCGAATATTTGTGGAGCATTGAGCAACCAGCCGCAGCGGTTGCCAATGAGTACTACGTGGGTGCAATCAACCGGGTGGGTATCGAAGACCTCGGAGATGATGACTTCTACGGCCAGTCATATTTTGTCGATCCCGAGGGGAGTTACGTAGGAGAAAAGGGTGATCCCCACAAGCCCGAACTCATCATTCGTGACCTGGATCTGAATCTGATTAACACCGTGCGAACCCGTTGGCAGTTTTATCGCGATCGTCGCCCAGATGCCTACCAAGACCTCACCCGCCCGTAGCGCTCGGAGAAAACATGATTACTTTTATTAAAAATGGTCTCGTTGTCTCACCGCAGGGCGCCATTGCATCTGACGTGGTCATTGACGGCGAAAAGATCGTAGCGGTCCTCGCGCCCGGGGATACCTCGCTGGGACATGAGTTAACCTCGAGTGCCGACGTTGTGATCGACGCCACGGGCAAATACGTGATTCCAGGCGGTGTCGACGCTCATACCCACATGGAATTGCCATTTGGCGGCACCTTCGCCTCCGACACCTTCGAGACCGGCACGCGTGCTGCAGCGTGGGGAGGTACGACCACCATTATCGACTTCGCGGTCCAAAAAACGGGTGAACGAGTGCAGGACTGCCTGGCCGCGTGGCACGAAAAGGCAGGTGGGAACACCCACATCGACTACGCCTTTCACCAGATCTTGGGTGGGGTCAACGACGACTCGCTCAAGGCCATGGACGAACTGATCAAAGAAGGGATCACCAGCTTCAAATTATTTATGGCCTATCCGGGTGTTTTTTACAGTGACGACGGTCAGATTGTGCGGGCCATGCAGGCTGCCGCCAATAACGGCAGCATGATCATGATGCACGCCGAAAACGGAATGGCCATTGATGTCTTGGTGGCCCAGGCCTTGGCCGCGGGCAACACCGATCCGAAGTACCACTCCTTGACCCGCCCGTGGGAGACCGAAGCAGAGGCGACAAATCGGGCGATCATGCTTGCTCGAATCACGGGAGCGCCGCTCTATATCGTGCACATGTCGGCTAAGCAGGCGGTACAAGTCCTACAAGCCGCTAAAAACGACGGCTTGAACGTCTTCGGTGAGACGTGTCCGCAATATCTTTACCTTTCCCTTGAAGAACAACTTTCGCAGCCCGGATTTGAGGGGGCCAAATGGGTTTGTTCCACTCCCCTGCGGTCAAAGGCAGAGGGGCACCAAGAGGAACTCTGGAAATATCTCCGTACGAATGATCTTTCGATTGTCAGCACTGACCACTGTCCCTTTTGTTTTAAGGGGCAAAAGGAATTAGGTTTGGGGAACTTTTCGGCGATCCCCAATGGCATTGGTTCGGTTGAGCATCGTTTGGATTTGCTGTATCAGGGTGTCGTGAACGGGCATATCACACTGCCTCGATGGGTGGAAATCTGCTCAACGACCCCCGCGCGCATGTTTGGCCTCTACCCGCAAAAAGGTGTCATTGCCCCTGGCTCAGACGCCGACATTGTCATTTACAACCCAGCGGGTCGAACGGAGATCGGTTTTCACAAAACTCATCACATGAATATGGATCATTCGGCTTGGGAAGGTTTCAATATTGATGGTCATGTTGACACTGTTCTCTCACGAGGAACGGTGATTGTGGACAACGACACCTACCATGGTTACAAGGGACACGGTAAGTTTCTCAAACGGGGCCTGAGCCAATATTTGATTTAGCCCTTTCCCACCATCCATGAACATGCTCACCACACACCAAGGAGATTTTAATGCGTACTATTCCCCATTGGATTAACGGCCAAGAAGTAGAACCTACTTCGGGAAATTTCGGACCAGTATTCAATCCAGCGACGGGGGAACAGCAGGCACAGGTTGGTCTTGCCAGCCTGGCAGAAATGAATTCGGCGGTAGCAGTCGCTAAAGCAGCTTTTCCAGCTTGGCGCTCGACCTCACTCTCCCGAAAGTCAGAGATTCTGTTCCGATTCCGTGAATTGGTGGTAGCCCATCGGGATGAAATTGCCCAGTTGGTCTCCATCGAACACGGCAAAGTTCCCAGCGATGCCGCAGGTGAACTGGCTCGGGGAATTGAGAACATTGAGTTTTCATGTGGGATCCCCACCCACATGAAGGGAGGGTTCAGCGAGCAAGTGTCCGGTGGCATCGATGTGTACTCGATCAAACAGCCGCTCGGAGTTGTTGCCGGGATAACACCTTTTAACTTCCCAGCCATGGTGCCTCTCTGGATGTTTACCAATGCAATCGCAACCGGAAATACTTTTATTCTCAAGCCGAGTGAAAAAGACCCTTCGGTGACCTTGCTCATGGCGCGGTTACTCAAAGAAGCCGGATTACCCGACGGTGTCTTCAACGTGGTCCAAGGGGACAAGGTTGCCGTTGATGCGATTTTGAATCACCCGGATATTGAGGCGGTCAGTTTCGTCGGATCGACCCCCATCGCGAAATACATCTACACGACCGGAACCGCCAACGGCAAGCGCATTCAAGCACTCGGTGGGGCCAAAAACCACATGGTTGTCCTGCCAGATGCCGATATCAACATGGCGGCCGACGCGTGCGTGAGCGCCGGATTCGGCTCAGCCGGTGAACGATGCATGGCGATTTCGGTTGTTGTCGCCGTTGGCAATATTGCCGATCCGCTCATTGAAGCAATTTCAGCACGCCTTCCCGCCCTCAAAGTTGGGCCAGGAACAGACCCGATTAATGAAATGGGACCGCTAATTACCGGTGAGCACCGCGACAAGGTGGCTTCCTTTATTGCCGGAGCTGCAGGTGAAGGCGCCACGGTTGTTGTGGACGGACGCGAAGGATCACTTCCGGAAAAGGGTTATTTCCTTAATCCTTCACTGATTGACCACGTCCAACCAGGCATGAAGGTCTACGACGAAGAAATATTTGGGCCGGTCCTTTCGGTTATTCGCGTTGACACATATGACGAAGCCGTCACGCTGATCAATGAGCATCAATACGGTAATGGAACGGCAATCTTTACCCGCGATGGTGGAGCTGCCCGCCAATTCCAATTTGATATTCAGGTGGGAATGGTCGGCATTAACGTTCCAATTCCTGTCCCGGTCGGCTACTACAGTTTTGGTGGCTGGAAATCATCGCTTTTTGGCGATGCAAATATTTATGGTCCAGC
>JBDNFV010000136.1:0-2032 GCA_041689635.1 Candidatus Nanopelagicales bacterium
AGGTCGTTACCTTCCACCCTGATACCCAGTTCTTCATGGATCCGAACCATTGGGCTCGCTTCGCCGGCGCCAAATTCATAAACACTCTGTGCCCCTTTGCTCCGCAGGATCTCAATGACTTTTTGAATCCTAAAAAAATTGGCAGGGTATTCCGCATTTTTCCACACCAGTTCGGGGTCGTACTGTTCATGATAGGTCGGAGCTGATCCGTCGTAATGAATCTTTACATTTCCAGACATTTTCATACCAATTTCTCTTAAGTGTTTATCGTTTGACCAACAGGGATGAGCGGGCTACCAGTTTAATGTTATTCGGTCACGGGTCGTTGAGCCTGCACGACAAATGCAGAACACAGAAATAGTCCTCGCCAACCTGATGGTTCATTTTCCAATGCAATCGACTCGGCACGAAATGCCTCAGCCAATGGCTTTTCAAAGCGCGGCATTGCCGCGTGATAGTGAAATGGCATTATTTGAATGTTGGTGAAACCCGCATCCAAAAAGGTTTGGTCAATTGTGAGCGGATTGTGATATTTCGGTTCATGTCCCGCTGGTCGTGCGGGGATGTCCGTGTCTAACCGACTTTTGAGGAATTCATCTGCTGCATCCCGGACCGGTCCAAGGACATCACCAAGAAGATCATCCATAATAAATTCATAAGTAAAACGATTAAAAGTGACAAGGGAAAAGAGTTTGTTGCGGCACTCCACGAACACCGTCCCACCGGGGTTGAGCAACTGCCGCATATTGTCGAGCGCTACTCGCTCATGGGTTACATGTGGAAGAACTCCCATGGCTAACACGGAATCGAATCCGCCTTCTGTATCAAATTTTGATAAAGACAAAGAATCTTCGACGTCTCCCCACTTGACGCGACTTGCCGGGAGTCCCAAGTCCTGAAATTTCCCCTGGCTTTTCGCAACCATCGTGGGATCGTTGTCGAATCCCCACACGTCATATCCGGCTGAACTAAAAATAGAGATTGCATTTCCGTGGCCAATACCCACTTCGAGTAACCGCGGAGCGCCAGATTTCCTATCGATTTGCGCTTCACGCAGAGAACTGATCACTTGTCGAAAAGCAAAATGATTCGCGGGATAGCCGCCTTCACTATCCGCATCCCACAAATGCTGGTACTCGTCATGGGTCATCGAGAATTCCGTGCGGGACTCGTCGTCAGTTTTCTTACTCATTTAGACCTCCACTTTTTTCACTGACACAAAGCATGTCTTTATTTTCCGGTATAATAAGACATCTTTCACGCGGTGTCAACCGGACACTCCGATCCGCCCACGGTTACGGTGATCGCGTCCACTCCGTCACTCGTGTTCGATGAATCGCCCGTGCACATCTCTGAATAAATAAACGGGCGCCTTCCGGTGAAGGCAATGCCGACTCTTGAGTCAGAGTACGGCATTATAGGGGGGTGTCCGGGCCAATTGATGATTCAGAGCATCACTGGACCCTTCTCACCAACCACGGTCGGATTCTATTGATCATTGCGCGAGACCAGGACCTGCGAATCCGGGATGTGGCCCTCGCTGCGGGAGTAACCGAGCGCCGGGCGCAGTCGATAATTGTTGACTTGGAGCAGGCTGGCTACATCAACAAAAAGCGCGAGGGCCGGCGCAACATCTATTCAATAAACCGTAAACGCCCATTTCGCCATCCAGCGGAATCAGGCCACAAAGTTGGCGAGCTGATCGACCTGTTCGCCAGCCCGTCTGACTAAACGCAACTCAGTAAACTCCCGGAAGCAAACCAGGCCGAGTACAGTTGAACTGTGTTGAACACTTACTCGGGAAGAGTTGTGGCACTGGCAACACAGCACGGCAAGGAGTCTGTCATCGCCCCGGTGTTCTCTGAGATTCTGAGCGCAAGCGTTCTCGTCTCAGAAATTGACACCGATCAGTTTGGCACTTTTACCGGTGAAATAAAGCGCCCGCATTCACCCAGAGAAACAGCAATTCACAAAGCCTCAGCGGGTATGCGTGCCGCAGGTATCCCCCTCGGTCTGGCGAGTGAAGGAACAA
>JBDNFV010000137.1:0-1891 GCA_041689635.1 Candidatus Nanopelagicales bacterium
AGCCGGATTGTTTCAACATCTCCAGCGTGCGCCTTGTTCGGCATTTCCGGGTCGCTGATCAGCGCGCGGGTCATGGCCACCGCGTCTGCTTTACCGCTGGAGATGACCCGCTCCGCTTCGGCCGGAGTATTAATTCGACCGGCGAGGAAAACCGGGATATCGACATTTGCGCGTACTTCAGCGGACAAGTCCGAGAGGTAGCCGGGGGAATAGTTCATGGGTGGCACGATATGAACACTGCCGGAATACGTGGCGCTGCTCCCAGCGGTAACCGAAAGGTAGTCGACGAATGGCGAAAGGTAATTACACGCGTCCATTGATTCTGAAAGCGTGAGACCGTCCTGATCCCGATCACCGAGGCTGATTCGCAATCCAACGACGAAACCCTCCGGGGTGCTCGCCCGGATCGACGCAATCACTTCTCGGGTGAAGCGCAGGCGATTCTCAAATACTCCGCCGTAAATATCTTCACGAATATTCGTGCGGGAATTGATGAATTGGGCCGGTAAGTAGCCGTGGCTGGCAACTATTTCGACCCCGTCCATCCCCGCTGCCACCATTCGTGCCGCAGATAACCCAAAGCCGCGCACAATCTCTTGGATCAGGTCGATGGGCAACGCTCGAGGCATCACATGGAATCGCTCGTTGGGTACGGCTGAAGGGGCCCAGGCAACACCGAGTAATCCGTCCGTCGTGGACATGACTTCGCGTCCGCCATGAAATAATTGAGCGAACACGTGGCAGTCGTATTCATGTATGGCATCTGCGAGTTTTCGATACCCGGGGATAGCGTCGTCGGCGGTGGCCATCAATTCACTGTCCGTGTATTGAGCTGTTTCATGGACTCCAGAAACCTGGAGCACTATGTGGCCAACGCCACCGGCGGCTCGGGCACGTTGATAGGCAACTAGGCGATCGCTGACCTGCCCGTTTTCGGCCATCACGGTGTCGTGGCCCGAAGAGAAAATCCGGTTTTTGAGGGTGATCGACCCAACGCTCAGGGGAGTGAAAAGCGCTGGGAACATCTGCTCATTCTACGGATACCAGCTGACGCCTGTTGGCATAAAATTCGACTAATCTGTGGCATGACACAGATAGGAGAGCCCCATGGCCGCCGTTGAAAGAAATGGTGAAGGCACATTCGTCTACGACGAGCTACACGGTGGGATTGGCAAAATTCTGGTGCAGCGCTATTTTCAAGGCGCGCACCCGTGGAAGATGAATCTTGAGCTTTGGGAACTCCCGGTTGGTGCCAATGAAGGCGCACATGTTCATGACGAAGCGGAACCGGAGTACGGAGCGATGTCTGAGCTTTACCTGATCGTGGAAGGTACGGCTCGAATGATCATTGCCGGGGTGCCGGTAGAACTCGGTCCCGGTGATGCAGCCCTCACCGCTTCGGGGATTGAGCATGACTTGGTCAATACTGGCACCGTTGCCCTGCGCGTCTTGGTAATCACGGATCCAGAAATCGCCAATAACTAAAAATTGGTCGGATATTTCCAACCATGTTCCTCCAGCAACCAAAGTCGAAAGCTCATGAGTTCGTGCGCCATTTTTGTTAGCGACTTTTGACTCACCAGCAAAACAAGTGAACTTAACGCCACTAAACAATCCGAATCTTGCCCTGCAAACGGAGAAAGACTTGCCAAGAATCTATGGACCCCGTTGTTGCTGTTCCTATCCTCATCCACAGGCTGACGTTTTCTATTGGATTGTTGTCTCGTTGTATCGGACTCACTCTCACTAACTTCGATGCTCGTGTTGTTGGCGGGTAATCAGCGAAGGGATGCGGGGGTGATGTCAAGGATGAAACCTTCTCCCAAAAGAAAATGCCCAGCGGTGAGGCTGAGCAAATTCCTAGGATCCGTCCCAACAAAACGGAGTCCAG
>JBDNFV010000138.1:0-2117 GCA_041689635.1 Candidatus Nanopelagicales bacterium
AACTTGCTCATGGAAAGGTTTCTCTCCCCCCTTCGTCGCGTACTACCCGACATTGATATTGATGTCGAGTCCGAACGCCGGCTCGACATTTATCAGTGGATTTTCGACAAATTTGGATCTGAACGTATCGCCACCGTTTCCATGATGGAGACGTATCGGGCCCGGTCAGCAATCCGCGACGTTGGTCTGGCATTTGGTTTACCGACTTCAGACATCGACGCTTTTGCTAAAGCATTTCCGCACATCCGGGCTCGCAACGTAAAATCTGCGCTGGTTGACCTGCCCGAACTCCGACATTCATCATTTGGCAGATTAGCCGCAACCGGTGAAATTGATAACTTTCTTAACTTGGTTGAAGCAATTGATGGGCTGCCCCGACATATTGCAATGCATCCGTGTGGAGTTGTGCTCTCTGACCTAACGTTGCTTGATCGAACCCCGGTGGAAAGTAGCGCAGCAGGATTCCCCATGTCCCATTTTGACAAAGACGATGTAGAGCACATGGGGTTACTCAAGCTTGATGTTCTCGGTGTTCGCATGCAGTCGGCAATGGCCCACGCTCTCAATGAAGCAGAGCGAGTCACAGGGGAGCGCCCAGTAATTGACGGCACCACACTCGATGACAAAGCAACGTACGCATTAATTCAATCAACCCGAACTCTCGGGTGTTTTCAAATTGAGTCCCCGGGTCAACGCGAATTAATAGGTAAATTTGCCCCCGAAACTTTCAACGATCTGATCATTGACATCTCATTATTTCGCCCAGGTCCGGTGAAGTCAGACATGATCACGCCTTTTTTGCGGGCTCGACAAGGCTGGAATGCCCCCGTTTTCCCGCACCCCGATCTTGCACCGGCATTAACGGAAACGTATGGAGTCGTCGTTTTCCACGAACAGGTGTTGCGGATTTTTAGTGTCTTTACCGGCTGTTCACTCGCCGAAGCAGATGAATCACGGCGATCGATGGCGTCCCCGCAAGGCCAAGACGACGTACGGGTGTGGTTTTACCCGGCGGCACTCGCCCGCGGATACGACATCGACCACATTGATCGAGTCTGGGAAATACTGCGAGCATTTGCCTCATTTGGTTTTTGTAAAGCGCACGCCGCAGCTTTTGCACTACCCACCTATCAAACCGCGTGGTTAAAAACCCACCACCCGGCGGCTTTTTATTGTGGTCTGCTCACCCATGACCCCGGCATGTACCCCAAGCGGTTAATTCTGGGCGATGCGCGAAATTTTGGGATTACCATTCTGGGTCTTGACGTTAATGCGTCAAATGACGTGTATCACCTTGAGCAGCTCCCTGATTTAAGTTTTGGTGTCCGGGTTTCTTTCACCGATGTGAAGGAAATCTCCGAGGCAGAGATTGAGCGGCTCATTGCTGGTCAACCATTCTCCTCACTATCCGATGTATGGCTGCGCGCCCGCCCGTCCCGCCCAGTTGCTGAAAATTTAGTGGTGGCCGGTGCTTTTGACAGCCTTTACGGTTTCACCTCGCGAAAAGCCCGCGGGCAGATTACGAGACGGGATCTGCTCCTTCAAATTGCCGACCTTGACCGCAGCGGGGGGAAAGGGGTCGCCACTTCACAACTCAGCTTCGATGTCTCCGGTAGTGGGATAAGCGTTAGTGCATCTGGTTTGCCCGAAATGACAAGTGCACAACGGGTTAAATCTGAGTTGGAAGTTTTGGGTCTTGACGTTAGTGGTCATGTCATGGATTTTTATGCAGACGTTGTGAAGGGTCTGAACATTGTTCAATCGCGGGATCTGCTGGGCTGTCGATCCAAGGAAATTATTTTTATCGCCGGGGTTAAAGTCGCAACCCAAATGCCACCGATTCGCAGTGGTAAGCGGGTGGTGTTTCTTACCCTCGACGACTCAACGGGTCCGGTTGATGCAACTTTTTTTGAAGATGCCCAGGGCCCTTACGCCCACGATCTTTTCAACTCCTGGATCCTGTTGGTGCGAGGCGAAATTCGTCGAACCGGGCCACGGGGGGTTTCCTTGCGCGCAACGGGTTGCTGGGAGTTGGGGAGTGTTCGTCGGTTGTGGCTCGACGGCGGGCTGGAAGCGGTCAACGAGTTGGTACTCGCTCACCAAGTTCCTGGTCGTGA
>JBDNFV010000139.1:0-2990 GCA_041689635.1 Candidatus Nanopelagicales bacterium
ATAAAACTCTGATTAACAAGTGGCTGATTGACCGTGAACGCAACGGGGTCTTCCATTGCGGACTGCATGTAGGCCTGCCACGCGTAGTTATGCAGCAGATACACCTCTTTGGCCGTTCTGATGTCAGTGTGCCACGGCAAAACATTGACCGCGGCGATCACCCGCCCGGCTGCACCAATTGAATCTGCGCCGTCAACTGCGATAGCGGCAAGCTTTGCCACGGCGGCCTTCGTCTGGGCATCGGTGGGCGCGCCCTCAAGGTCAGCGGCGTCCAGGTCTGCCAAAACTGTCCCGACCTGATCCTGCACTACGCCCATCGTTGCCTCAGACGCTTCAATCGCGGTGACTAATCGGTCCATCTCGACGTTGCGAGCAAGCCAGTCCGTTCCGATTGCCCCTCCAATTCCTAAGGTAAGTAGGAATGCAACTGCGCCGGCAACCAGCGGGATCCAAGAATTACGCTTCACCTTCCTATTCTCACCTATTCCTTAACTAGGTCTCGCGCCCGATGCGGATCGGCTAGATTTATATGGTGAGTTTTGGTTCAAATTCCAGCCAATCCTGGCGTTTGGAGTATCAGGCAACAGTCAATGCCGTCCGTTCTCAGCTCAAGAACGCGCCGGCCGGCGCTCCTATTCGTCTTGCCAAAACGACCAGCAATCTCTTTCGCGGTCGGGCGGCAACCGCGGTCACAGGTCTGGATGTGCGTCCATTTGATTCGGTTTTTGAGATCGACGCGGTTGCTCGGACCGCTGAAGTCGGCGGCATGACCACCTATGAAAGCCTCGTTGGCGCGACCCTCCCCTATGGCCTTATGCCCCTGTGTGTTCCACAACTTCGCACGATCACACTCGGTGGAGCGGTGACCGGTCTAGGAATTGAGAGTGCGAGCTTTCGTAGCGGTACCCCGCACGAGTCCGTCATCAACATGGATATTTTGACCGGGTCCGGTGACGTGCTTACCGTCAGTGGTGATTCCCAAGACCCACATCGAGATTTATTTTATTCGTTCCCCAACTCCTATGGCTCACTCGGCTACGCACTCCGACTCACCATTGAACTTGAACCAACGAAACCATTTGTGCACATTTCGCATTTGCGTTTTAATTCCGCGCAGGACTTAACCGAAGCAATAAAAGATCTGGGCACCTCGCAAATTTTTAATGATGCCCCGATTGATTTTCTTGACGGAGTTGTTTTCTCACCCAATGAGCAGTACCTAACAATCGGCACAATGGTTGAGGAATTACCTGCAGAGCGAAGCACTAGTGACTACACCGGCATGGCGATTTACTATCGATCTATTCAGACCCTCACCGAGGATTACCTCACCATCAACGACTATCTGTGGCGCTGGGACACCGACTGGTTTTGGTGTTCCCGTGCATTTGGGGCGCAACTTCCCTTGGTGCGAAAACTGTGGCCAAAATCAAAACTGCGCAGTGACGTTTACTGGAAACTGATTGCCGCAAACCGAAAATACCGGATCGCTGAAAAACTTGATGCGCTGCGGCGCAAGCCACCCCGTGAATCGATCGTCCAAGACATTGAGATCCCCATTGACCACCTCCCGGAATTTCTCGAATTCTTTCACGCGCACATTGGCATCAAACCCATGTGGCTCTGCCCACTGAAACAGCGCGACCCGAATGCGCGCTGGCCACTCTACGAGTTTGATCCCAATGAGCTCTACGTCAATGTAGGTTTCTGGTCAACCGTCCCGCTCACCGGTGGAGAGAAGCCCGAAGACGGAATTAAAAACCGGCAGATTGAACATGAAGTGACCGATCTGGGTGGACGAAAATCCCTGTACTCCACATCGTTTTACAACGAGAGTGTTTTTTGGTCGATCTACGGCGGTCAGGAGTACGAACTCATGAAGAAAAAGTATGACCCACATGGGCGATTCCTCGGCCTCTACGAGAAGGTGGTGGCGCAGCGGTGAACTTAGCCGACGCATTTAGCCTGATCGCTGGGACGCAGCGTAATGTGAGTTTTCGCGCCTACGACGGTTCCACCTTCGGACCACAGGACCATGACGCGATCATTGAAATTAATACTCCCCGGGCGGTCGAGTACTTGGCGGCGGCGCCCAGTCAACTGGGGATCGCCCGCGCGTACGTCAACGGGGATCTTGACATTGTCGGAGACGCCCACACGGCACTCTCCCGTCTCTACCCGATGGAACTCACCCATTTAACCCTTGGCGACAAGGCCTCACTTGCGAAGAAATTCGCACCATTTGCTTTCAAACGCCCAAAACCGCCCACGCAGGAACGCGCGCTCAAGGGCAGCCGCCATTCAAAGCGACGCGACGCCGAAGCGATTCATCACCACTATGACGTATCCAATCGTTTCTACCGCTGGATACTCGGTCCATCAATGGCCTATACCTGCGCGGTGTTTCCTTCCCTTGATGCCAACTTAGAAGTTGCTCAGGAAGAAAAATTCGATCTCGTTGCCCGAAAACTTGGTCTCAGACCGGGCATGAAACTGCTCGACGTTGGTTGCGGTTGGGGCGGCATGGTTCTGCACGCGGTAAAAAATTATGGGGTGCAAGCAATCGGGGTCACGCTCTCCGAGCAGCAGGCGCATTGGGGGAAACAGGCAATTAAGGAAGCGGGACTGGAAGGTTCTGCTCAGATTCGCTTTAGTGACTATCGCGATGTGAGCGAAACGGAATTCGATGCAATCTCTTCCATCGGCCTTACCGAACACATTGGTCGGGATAACTACCCTTCCTATTTCGACTTCCTCTACGACAAACTCAAGCCCGAAGGTCGAATGCTCAATCACAGCATCACTCGGCCAGATGAACACAGACCATCGCATTACCGCAAGTCATTTATCAACCGGTACGTCTTCCCCGACGGGGAACTCTCGGCCCCCGGCGTAATCATGAACGCGTTCAATAATTCCGGTTTCGAAATTAGACATGAAGAGAACCTGCGTGAACATTACGCGCTCACCCTGAAGCATTGGGGTGAGAA
>JBDNFV010000140.1:0-2201 GCA_041689635.1 Candidatus Nanopelagicales bacterium
GCTTGCAAAATGTGATGACAAACTCCATTATTGTCAAATAGTTCGTACCCGAACGATCCCCCGAGGAGTTTTGATGCAAACAAGCGACGTGCAACTCGCCGATCTTGATCTTTTTGAAGCGGGAGCGCCGTGGGGTGCATTTGACGAACTACGGGCCAATGATCCGGTGCACTGGGATCCCGAGTTTGATGGCGGCAAAGGCTTCTGGTCCATCACGCGTTACCGAGACATTGTCAATATTTTGCGAGACACCACCACTTTCTCCTCAGAAACCGGGGCGGTAAACCTTGAGGAACTGGATCAAGAACAAATGGACACGCGCCGATCCATGTTGGAAACGGACGGGGCAAGGCACCGGACGCTGCGTAAGTTGATGCAACCGGAATTCACACCCAAGGCGGTAGCCGAATACGAGATCTTCCTCCGCGGATTAACGGCAAAAACCCTTGATTCAGCCTTTGCCAAAGGATCATTTGATTTTGTTGCCGACGTCAGCGCCGACTTTCCCATTCGGGTACTCGCCCGGATGCTGGATGTTCCTGATTCCGACACCACTCAACTGATTGAGTGGGGTAACCGGATGGTGGGAAACACCGACCCTGAGCACGCCGATGTCTTAGCAAACAGTCCCGAAAGTGAGCAGTTTCGAAATTTGCCGTTCCGCTCTCCAGCGGCGCTTGAAGTGTTTGACTACGGTTTCGCCTTGGCAAATGCCCGAAGGGGCAAAGACGGGAGGGATCTTGTATCCACCTTGGTGAATGCAACACCGGCCGATGGAATCGCACTGGATGAGCGTGATTTTAGAAACTACTTCTTGTTGCTTGTGGTTGCAGGAAATGAAACAACCCGTCACACCATCAGTCACACAATGAACGCGCTGATTGAGCATCCGGATCAACTTCGCCGGTTACAAGAAAATCCAGATCTCATTCCCTGGGCCGTAGAGGAGTTTTTGCGTTGGGCGAGCCCCGTGTATCACTTTCGGCGCACCGCAACGAAAGATATAACGTTTGGTGGGAGAGACATTCGGCACGGCGACAAGGTCGTTACCTGGTTTGCTTCGGGCAACCGGGACTCGACCATATTTAAAGACCCGTACGCATTTGACGTAACTCGTAATCCCAATGAACACATGACTTTTGGTCGTGGTGGGCCACACATGTGTTTGGGAAATGCGCTCGCTCGCTTAGAAATCACAGTGATGTTTGAAGACCTGGTGCACCGAATTGACACGATGGAGCGCACCGGTCCTATTCGTCGCCTTCGTAGCAACTTCGTGAACGGAATAAAAGAATTCCCGGTAACAGTCAATCTGAGGTAAGTGAGGTTACTCACCCGTAATTTTCGATGAAATAATCGACTAACGTGTAAGCGCGAGCAATTGATTCCGCGTCGAGCGCCTTGGTGTGTTCGAGCAGCACCGCCGGGTCCTGTCCGTCTTTTTCTACTTCCTGTTGGCCACCGAGAACGAGCCAGGCGTGCAAAGTGTCGGCGGTGACTTCGGGGTGAAATTGAAGTGCGAGATTTTTACGCAGTGCAAATGCTTGTGGGGCCGCGGAGTTGACGGCCAGCAAGGTTGCATCAGTCGGTGGAATGAAACTGTCGTAGTGGAATTGAAACCAGCGTCCGGCAAGTTCGGGGGTGTCAGACATAACGGTTGACCAGCCAATCTCAGTTTTGGGGCCCGGGGCGACACTTCCACCGTGGGTGCGCGCAAGTATCTGACCGCCGAAGCAAATACCGAGGACAGGGACGCCAGCCGAATCTGCTTCCTGGAGCCATCGCACTTCCGGCTCGAGCCAATTACCAATTTTCTCATCATCCCAGGCTCCCCACGGGGCACCCATCACCACGATGGCGTCGTACTCGGAGGGACTCGGGAAGGCGAAGTCGACATTGGGTGAGTGATAGTTCTCAGGTTCCACGACGACTACTTCGGTTACTTCATAGCCGCGCTGCGCAAAACGCTCGGCTACCGGTCCTGGTGGACTTGCATGATCGTGCTCGAGAAAAAGTACCTTCATTTCACGCCTTCATTCGTCGCGGTTGATATAGGATTCACAGAGATCGTTGGTGCCCTAACGATCTACCCGTAGGATCCCACACCGTGTCCAATCGAGCAATGCTAAGACTAAGTCATCCCGTTAGAGGAGATGTTCCATGCAGGTAGATCTAGCAGAATTACGTCAACGCTTACACGA
>JBDNFV010000141.1:0-4991 GCA_041689635.1 Candidatus Nanopelagicales bacterium
GAGATCACCGCCATGTCTGAAACCGGCGTGATCATGGGACTCAAACACAAAACCCTTCCGATTGAAGGTGTGCAATTCCACCCAGAGTCGGTGCTCACCCAAGGTGGTCACGAGATGCTGGCCAACTGGCTCACCGACTGCGGCTTTCCGCAAGCACGGGAGAAACTCGCGGGTATCACACCGGTGACAATTACTACGTAACAGGTCAACTCAACATGGATAATTACGGAGCAGCCGTCACACTGGGGACTGGAATATCAGTCGGTTCGGGAACGGGAGTGTCCGTTGGTGTTGGTGTCGGTGTCGGCGTTGGTGTTGGTGTCGGCGTTGGTGCAGCGATCGCGACCGTGATGGTGACCAGTGAGCCGCGAGCCAATTGAGCCCCTGGCTGTGGCGACTGTGCAAGGACCTGCCCAGGGGATGAAATTGACGACTCTTGCTGCACAACCTGTACTTCAAAACCTGCTTGTGCCAAGTCACTTCTGGCTTGGGCCTCTGTCGCACCGGTGACATCGGGTACTTCAACTAAACCGGATGACACCACAATGTCTACCGCACTGCCCGCCGCGACCTGGGTCCCCTCACCCGGATTCTGTTCCAGGATGTAACCCCCGGGTTGATTCGAGTCACCTTCGGTAATTGCCCCAAGAACTAAGCCGAAATCTGAGAGGGCTATTCGGACGTCGTCGAGGGAGGTAAGCCCAACAAGTTGGGGAACGGTTGCTTGTTCACGCCCCGTTGAAACTGTGACATTGACCGCCTGGCCTTGCTCGAGTGCTTCACCTGCCGCTGGCTGCTGCGCAATAATCGTTCCTTCGGGCCGCTCGGAAATTTCCGGGGTTTGCGCACCGAGGCGTAATTCGTATTCAGCCAAAGTCTCGGCAGCCTGCTCAATACTGAGACCGTCGAGACTGGGAACGGTGACAACATTGCCGGTATCACTACCAACGAGAAAACGACCAATGAAAACCGCGCCAATAATTGCCGCGGTGATAGCAAGAAATGAAAGAACCCAAAAAACCGCACTGCTGCGACCTTTACGGCCAGATCCAGCCTTTACCTGATTCTTCTGGCTTATTCCTGATGCATCCAGTGGTGTCATCATGGCTGTCTGGTCGGAAACAATCGTTGGTAATGCGGCTGTTACCGGGGATCCAGCGATTGCCCGTTCCACGTCTGCTCGGAAATCGCTCGCACTTTGGTAGCGATCATCGGCGCGTTTTGCGAGTGCACGCATGACGACAGAGTCAACTTCACGTGAAACCCCAGGATCAATTGTTGACGGGATCGCCGGCATTTCACTGACATGCTGGTAGGCGATAGCCACGGCGGAATCTCCGGTAAATGGCGCCTTACCGGTGAGTAACTCGAAAAGAACCACGCCGGTTGAATACAAATCACTACGCGCGTCAACGACTTCACCGCGGGCTTGCTCGGGAGAAAGATATTGCGCCGTTCCCATCACGGCTGATGCGGACGTCATGGTTGCGGAAACATCGTTGATGGCGCGAGCAATGCCGAAGTCCATCACCTTCACATCACCGGTTCGAGTCAACATAACGTTTGCGGGTTTGATGTCGCGGTGCACGATCCCGTGACGGTGCGCGTAGTCCAGGGCAGACAAAATTCCCGCAGTAATTTCAAGGGCGCGCTCAGGCAGCAGTCGGCGACCACTAGCCACGATTTGGCGCAAGGTCATGCCATCAACAAATTCCATCACGATGTAAGGAACAACAACCGCCGGCTCACCGTTGTCCCCCTCGGGTGACAACGTGTCCTGACCAGTGTCGTAGACGGCCACGATATTGGGGTGATTCAATGACGCGGCACTTTGTGCTTCGCGGCGGAAACGAGCTTGGAATGTTGGGTCCTTGGCAAGATCAGGGCGCAAGATTTTGATGGCAACTCGGCGACCTAGTCGTAAATCACGGCCTTCATGGACCTCGGCCATGCCGCCACGACCGATGACGGCACCGATTTCATACCGATCACCGAGCATTCGACCCGGTTCTTCTTCGCTCACGTGCCCTCCTTGCTATAGATCATGTCACACCATTAGAGGCATTTACGGCGTAGTCCACGTGAAGTTTTCCGACCGCACAAGTTCAACAAATCTCTTGGCTACAGGTGAAGCCTTTTCCTCGGCTGATCTGGCCACATAGATTTGGGAGACTGCCTCAAGGTCATGGATCTTCAGGAATGAGACATTCGGCAGTTTTATGGCCGTGACGCTCTGCGGAACGATCGCGATTCCTGCATTACTCGAGACCAGGCCGAGAATTGTCGTGAATTGAACGGCCTGCTCGACAACCCGGGGAGTGAACCCGGCATTGTGACAAAGCCGGTAAATGTGGTCATGTAAAAAGGACACACTGGTCCGAGGATTCATAATAAAGTCTTGATCTGCTAAGTCCTTGATCTGCACGTGCCGCCTTTTGCTGAGAAGATTCGCGCTCGGTACAGCGGCGAGGAGTGGTTCGGTGGTGAGCGGAAAAATGGCAATGCCAGAGGATTCGGTAATTTCGCGCATAATCCCCACATCAATCTCACCAGATCTGAGTTGGGCTAGCTGCTGGTCAGACGTCATTTCACTCAGGGATAGCTTGATTCGGGGTGCATGCTCGTGCACAAGACTGGCAGCCCACGGAATGATCCGAAGCGCGGCGGAGGCTACAAATCCCAAGCGGACGGTGCCATCCTCACCACGCACAGCGAAGGACATGCGTTCCTCCACGAGACGGTGCTCGTGCAGAAGTCCCTGGGCTTGGACCAGGAATACTTCACCCACTTCGGTGAGGGAGAACGAGCGGGTGGTGCGATCAACGAGCCGCGCTCCTATTGTTTTTTCTAGGCCCTTAATTATTTGCGACAGGCCTGACTGGGTGATCCCCAAGTTTGCGGCAGCCCGCCCGAAATGTCCTTCCCGGGAGACCTCAACGAAAGCTTCAAGTGATTTTAGGTTCACATATTCATCATATCTACTTATTAATAACAATCTTATTTTTATATTAATTTAATGAATCTAGCTATTAATCTGTGTTCCATAGCAATCATGAGAGAGGCTTAGATGTTAGTTATTTCGCCGACGATTGGGCATCCAGCGCACCTGATTGGCGGTGAATGGGTGCGCGGATCAGGAGGGGAATTATTTAGTTGCAACCCCGCCCGTCCCGACGACCTCGTCTCGACTTTTCATGGGGGCACGGAGTCAGACCTTGCGGCGGCTGTGCGTGTTGCACTCGAAGCACAAGGCGCATGGGAAGCGATGGGTTCTATTGCCCGTGGTGTGATTCTGCGGAAAGTCGCCGACCTCATGGAAGATCGCCGGGAGACTCTGGCAGCGTTGATGACTCGCGAGCAGGGAAAAACGCTTCCCGAGTCATCGGGTGAAATTGACGGTTCAGTGGAGACGATTCGATACCACGCGGCCAAGGGGCGCGATTCACACGGGCGCACCTTTCCTTCCAGTTTCCCTGGCGAGCACATTGAGACGGTCCGTCAAGCCTTAGGCGTTGTCGCCGTTATTACACCTTGGAATTTTCCGACTCAGATTCCGGCGTGGAAAATTGCGCCAGCATTGCTCTGGGGCAACACCGTGGTCTGGAAACCCGCAGGAGACATACCCGCTATCAGCTTTGCTTTTGCCCAAGTGTTCCACGACGCGGGAGTTCCAGCCGGCGTGTTCAATATGGTGCTCGCGCCTGGGTCGGTCGCGCAGAGTTTGGTTGATGATCCACGGATTGCGGGAATTACCTTCACCGGTTCGGTGAGCGTTGGCAAGAATATTGCTCGTTCGGCAACCCAACGCGGAGTGAAAGTGCAGTTGGAGTTGGGCGGTAATAACGCTGCTATCGTCATGCCGGATGCAGATCCGCAGTTTGCCGCACAGCAGTTGATTGTTGGTGCAATGTCGGGATCTGGGCAAAAGTGCACGGCAACCCGACGCATCATTACCGTTGGTGCAATCCACGAATCGTTTAAGACTTATTTCACTGCCGCCGTTGCGGCGCTGGTTGTGGGCGATGGAGCCGAATCAACCACGACAACCGGACCGGTCATTTCTGAGCGATCCAAAGCAGAGATTGAAGAGGCGGTAGCCGACGCTGTATCTGAGGGTGGCCAAATTATTGCCCAAGCAAAAATTCCGCAAGGAATGGGGTTTTACGTTGCCCCCACCGTCATTGAAGGCACCATGAACATACGAACGTGTAAAGAGGAAGTCTTTGGACCCATCACCACTTTACTTCACGCCGAATCACTGACGGAAGCAATTGAAATGGCGAATGCCACCGAATTCGGATTGACCGCATCAATCTTTTCTTCAAATGATGCAGACATTGCGCAGGCCACCCGCGAACTACAAGCAGGCCTCATCAAAATCAACGCACCGAACACGGGGTCGGAATTGCATGTGCCATTTGGTGGGCTTAAGGATTCAACCTTCCCTGGTCCACGCGAGCAAAATTCTGAGACTGTTTCCGAGTTTTTTACCGTAACAAAGAGTGTTTATCGCCGTGTTGCACCCCGAGGAGGTACGCCATGAATCGAAGTACATCGAGATTAACTGCGCTGCAGGAAAAAGCGCGAGAGCCATTCATAGCCATGGACGCGCAAGAATTGGGTACTGCCCGCGCCACCAGACACAGTTTTTCACGCGCTCTCACTCGAACGGCTGTTGCCGGCAAATGGAAATTTTCTCGCCGAATGTGGGATATCGATGACCTTGGTAATGGAATCGCCGTGTATCGGGTGGACATTGATGACCGTCCGGTTGAATTGGTCCTTTTTTCGCACGTGATCCCCGAAGACTCACGTAATGATCGCGTGATTGCTCAAGACTGGGATGTTACAGCCGCATTGGTTGACCATGAGGCAAGTAGCGATGAAATTGAGGCGCTTTCAGATCATGTCACAAAGCAAGAAGATGGCCGAGCCGATGCAGTCTCGTTGATTTGGGGTCGGGCAAATCGAAGTGCCCGTTATTTTGATTA
>JBDNFV010000142.1:0-1406 GCA_041689635.1 Candidatus Nanopelagicales bacterium
CGAGCATCGGCTAAGGCAGCCTGAATGGCCGTTGTTCCCGTCTTGTGTACCCCCACGTGAAGGAGAACGCCATTCGCTGGAATCGGAGTTGTTGGGATGGAGGGAACCGACACGAGGGTCAGCCTAATCCCCGCGGGGGCCCCGCCGAGCCGTACGCGCGAGGACGAGTGCCTGCAGAACCGTGGTGTCCGCGATTAAGGCGCCCTGCTCCAAATACAGGGCCCGGTCACAAAATCTGCGGTACTGCTTCGCGCCGTCCGAGGAAACCAGGAACGTTGCGCCGTTTTCACGAAGGGTATCTACCGCGCTCCAACATTTTTGCCGAAATTCAAGCTCGCCTACGACCAGCATTTGGTCAATTGCGTAGACGTCAGCCTCGACGGCCATGGCGATACTCCAGGCCAAGCGCTGCCGCGCGCTTGCGGGCGCCCCGCGTAGGTGTCGGTCCAAGTAATTGCTCAAGTCGGCAAACTCAATGATGGCGGGAAGTTTCTCCGTGAGTTCTTCCGCGCTCATGCCCAGAAGTCCACCAACGAGGTACGCATTTTGTCGAATTGTGAACGAGATACCCATGGCCCTAGCAATCGCGATCATCGGGACAACGCGTTCCGTGCTCGTCACCGAACCTGAATCGGGAATCAATGTTCCAGCGGCAAGCCTGATCAGTGAAGTGCGTAGCAGTGGCTTACCGCAAACAATTGCCACCGAGTCGCCTTTATTTATCGTGAAAGAAACATTCTCCAGAACCGGCACCATTGTTCGAGAAGTTTCACCCGCGAAACGCCGCAGACGGTGCTTGCGACCTGATCCTTGCCGACGTTTAGTGCGAGGCATGGTGAGTGAAACATTGGAAAACTCAATGATGCTCACTACGCCTCCTTCAATATTCGCGGCTTGAGCCGGTGGAACGTGAAAATACCCAGAATGAACAAAGACAACGCCACGCTTAATGAGATCACCAGCGCGATAACGGATGCGTGTTCCTCTGGCCACCAACCAATTCGGTACAGACCAAGAATTCCAACGAGTGGGTTAATCGCTGCGATTGAGTGCAGGCTTTGTGGAATATTCGAAATTGAGTACAGAATCGGTGAAAGATAAAACATCGCCCGGATCACAATTTTTACGACCCGGGCAAGGTCTGGGATGACTACGCTGAGAGAGGACACCAGCAGACCAATGCCATAGAGAAGTAAAAATTGCAAAAAAATCGCGACCGGGAAAAACACGAAGTACATCCCCGGTAAATCTTGGGTCAGCGCAATTGCTAACACTATTACGGGTAGTGATAACAAAAATTCAACCGTTGATGACAACACTGTCCGCATTACCCAAATTTGTGGAGGCAGGGTTGAAAACGCTAACTCACCTCGGGCGCGACGAAAAATCCTGGTGGAGGCGTTCAC
>JBDNFV010000143.1:0-3920 GCA_041689635.1 Candidatus Nanopelagicales bacterium
GCGTAGGACGGTGGCAGGTTGATTTTTAGGCCGATGGTGAAGTCGGGACTCTTCATGTCATTGAGCCGGGTGAATTCCCCGCGGATCCAATCGCGATTGAAGTGAAAACTCTCATGGCGGGTTGGCTCAACAAAGGGTTCCAGATAAGCGAGAATTTGATCGGCATCGACGTCAATGTTTGGTTTAATAAATCCTTCACGCCGCAAGCCTTCAAGAACATCTTCGGCGTTTCCGCTCTGGGCAATGCGCAGGAGTGTTCCCATGGCAACGGGTAAGCCGTCCGGAAGGCGGGAGACCGCTCCGAAATCAAGTACGCAGAGTTTGTTCGAAGGGGTGATTCGGAAGTTCCCAGGGTGCGGGTCCGCGTGCAAAAGTCCAGCGCGCGCTGGACCGGTCAGCAGGAATCGTTCGTACAGCAGTCCGGCGTGATCCCGCTCGGCTCGGGTGCCATTGGCAATAATGTCGGACAGAGGCCGTCCCTCAATCCATTCACTGATCAACACGTGCGGTGCTGCTGCCAGAACGTGGGGGATGTGGAAATCGTCGTCACCCTCGAAGGCAACGGCAAATGCACGCTGATTTTGGGACTCGAGCAGATAATCAAGTTCCTCAATTGCTCGGTCTTTGAGTTCTTCGAGCAACGGCTTAATGTCCAGGCCGGGGATCCAACCGGCGAAAAACTTGCCCATTCGAATCATTTGATTGAGATCGGCCACCAGGGCCTTGTCGGCCCCGGGGTATTGAACTTTGACGGCCACAACGCGTCCGTCATGCCACATCGCTTTGTGAACTTGCCCAATAGATGCTGCGGCCGCAGGTTGATCATTGAAGTCAATAAATCGACTTCGCCAGTCGTCACCGAGTTCCTCAACCAAGATCTTGTGAATGGCACCCGTTGACATGGCCGGTGCCGAATCCTGCAGTTTCGTCAGCATGGCTCGATACGGTGCGGCAAATTCCTCGGGGAGAGCTGCTTCAAAGACACTCATTGCCTGCCCGAGTTTCATCGCGCCGCCTTTGAGTTCGCCGAGCACCTTGAACATTTGCTCAGCCGTGCGAGCCGACATTTCTGCGGCAATCGCATCGGCGGATTTTCCACCTACTCTTTTACCGAAGCCGAGGGCGGTACGACCGGCATAGGTTGCGGGCAATGAAGCCATCCGGATCCCACGGGTAAACGCATTTTTTGGTATTTCAGGCACGTCCCTATTCTGTGGCAAACGCCGACTTCACGCCCACTCAGGTTCCCATTCACCCCGCTAGCCCACCACGTCGGACTGGTGAAGTTGACAGCCGCAGAGTGGGTGTGGCGGTGCCGACCCGGCTTGAAAATGCAACCACGGCAGGTTCGCGGTCCACGAAGTATTGGTCACCGCGATTCCGTCAATCCAATGTCGAAGGATTAACAGTGTGTAGGCGGCGGTTTGGTAGGTCAGGATCGAGTCGCTCTGTCCGGAGTTCACGTGGCGGCGCCACTGCAAATCAACTCCCATCCAGTCTGGCGAGTGATCACGGCGATGTAGTTGCGCACAACGAAAACATGAACTTTTACCGGGGATCACCAGCGGACCAATCTGGGCGGTGTCGAGGCGGACTCCTACATGCAGGTGCGGTGTCACACATGTATGCGAGTTTTCGTGTTGAAAGACGTGTGGATGGGCATTACTGACAAAAATTACGATGGATGCGAATGAGCGATTCCGGGTGAATTGAAATCCCGAGTCAAGCCCCAGTTGATAGATGTGCGTGAGCAGGGGTCCCTGTCCGACCAATTCAATGAGGGTGATACTTCGGCGATCAATAATGTGCGCTGGATCGTCAATGAAGGAATCGTTCGCGTAGTCAATGACGTGCTTCTGGACACAGGCGACATCCGTGTCCATGCGATCCCTGCTCATTGCGTTTAACCACCGGGTAGTGCGGGGTTTGTTGCGGGCATCTGTGATTGCGCCCGAGGTAAACCCGTGGGAAAGAAGGTCCGAGACATGTGATTGTGAAATCCCCAAGAGTTCGGCGGCGATCTTGCCGGCCTGCTCACAGCAGAGCGTGCCATCCAAGGACCTAAACCAGTCAAGGCTGGCCGGAGTCGGCTTAAAATCTAAGGGGTGGTCACCGAATTCAATGGAGCCGTTCGCTCGCCGGATCACGGGAATGCGGTAGTTGTACTCGGGATAGACGCGTTGAGCAAATGATTCAATCATGGGTGAAGTGTGAAACCGACCGGCTGTGGACAGCGAGGTGCAATCCACAGGCGGATCCGATATAAGGGGTGCTAGCCGATACTGGCGTGGATTACCGCAGCGAGGACGCGCGCGGTCGTCTCGAGTTCAGAGATCAGAACGTACTCATCCGGCGCGTGCGCGACACCGGCATCCCCCGGCCCGTATTGCACGGTAGGAATACCGGCTAAGCC
Source organism: Candidatus Nanopelagicales bacterium (assembly GCA_041689635.1). Taxonomy (GTDB): domain Bacteria; phylum Actinomycetota; class Actinomycetes; order S36-B12; family S36-B12; genus UBA4592. The sequence continues at coordinate 2,414 of JBDNFV010000143.1, forward strand.
GGTGAGAAGTCGCAGGTCTGACCCGTACGGAGCGCCATACTCCTCGAGTGCAACTCCCGTGATCTGCGCGTGCGCCGTCGCAAGATTTTCGATGATCCTCGAATTCGGTTCCGTTTGCCCGGATGCAAATTGACCGCCCCACCACACGACCTCTACCGGATGCTTGGCGAGCCAAAGGTCGCGCGCGCACGCCGCAGCAATACATACTTCAAATTTGTCTTTTGCAGCGGAGGTATCTTCACCGAGGGCGACGCCGAATCGACCTTCAGCGATGAGCAGGTCGGGGACGGTTGAGGCCCAGTCACCACTGTGCACCGTCCCAATTGAAATGGGGTAGGCAACCGGCCAACGCTTCATACGTGGATCGACATCACTATTGCGTTTCATTTCGAAATCTGCCAGCGCTTGATAAATCGGATAAAACTTTTCAATCGCACTGACGCCCTCGGTGCGGCGTGAGGCGTGAATCGCGGCGCCATGTACGAGCAAGCGAAAGGTGAGTGCCCCACCATTGGCACTGATTGCCGCCAAGGATGTCGGCTCAGGAATGATCGCTCCCATCACGTGATGATCCTGCAGGTTGTAAAAGCGTGGCAGTCCTTCGGTGATCAGCGAGTAGGTGCCTAGACCGCCATCTTCTTCACCGATCACCGGGGCGAAGAGCAGATCGCCCTGTGGCACGAATCCACGTGCCCGCAGGTGCTTCACGGCGGCCAGGGCCGCAATCAATCCGCCTTTCATATCGCAGGCCCCGCGGGCCATGATCACCTTGTCACCGCCGACGGTGGTTTCCCTCGGGCGAAATGGATCACCGCTCCAGGCATTGAGGTCTCCAGGAGGGACCACATCCGTGTGACCATTAATCAGTAGTGCCGGTTTGGTGCCGGTGCCGCGCCAGATGCCTAACACTCCGAGTCCGCGCTCACGCCCCACTTCTTGACCGGGAAAATCTGGATCAGCGATGAGGTTGGCAAGGTTCATCTCCCAGATGTGCACTTCCAATCCGGCATCGCGCATGAGTGCAGCCATACATTCTTGGGCATCCTGTTCGGCTGCGCGCCCACCCATGGAAGCAATGGAAAGAAGCGAGATGAGGTCCGTGATGATGGCTGCTGGCCTGAGTAGGTCGTCGTCGGCGGGAGGCATAGGAGAAGTGTGTCGCGGCGGCCGCGAGAACGAGTCAACGGACCATTTCCGGATAAATGTCCGTTTTGTCGCATAAAACAGGAGTTTTTTTGCCGCCACGCCGAAGTCAGCCGCTGCCTAGGGCCGAAGGGGGGCCAGTTCTGCCCTATGGTGGAGCCGGCCGGAATTTAGCGGCCGCGAGGGTGGCACCCGCCACCACCGCTACGGCGGAGATTGCTCAACAGGAGGACCCCATGGCGGAGGAAAGCTACACCGGCGAGGCATATTGCGTTAAGTGCAAGGCCAAACGTGAATTTACCGGACACGTGGAAGAAACCAATGGTCGTCGTTTCGCAAAGGGCATTTGCCCAACGTGCGGCAC
>JBDNFV010000144.1:0-4444 GCA_041689635.1 Candidatus Nanopelagicales bacterium
GTGAAATCGGGTGGACACGAAGAACGGTTACGACAGGCAATCCTGGACGTTTTGCAGATTGATACGAAGATTGATGTCGTGTTGGGAGCAATGGGAGTGGTCGGTGGTGGCATTGCGGCTACCCACGCCGAAGAAGACGACACTCCGAGCATGGATGACTCCGCATCAAGTGAAGTCACCGGGGCGGATCTCATTGCCAAAGAACTTGGTGGTGTCACAATTGGCGAGATTGAGAACGGTTAATTCACGTGTATGAAGGCATTGTTCAGGACTTAATTGACGAACTCGGGCGTCTACCCGGTATTGGACCTAAGAGTGCCCAGCGCATTGCATTTCACATTCTCGGTGCCGACTCAGAAGATGTAAAACGTCTTGCTGACGTTCTCCTTGAGGTGAAGGAGAAAGTTAAATTTTGCGAGATTTTCGGGAATGTCGCTCAGAGTGCGCAATGCAGAATTTGTCTTGACCCTAAACGCGATGTGAGTGTGATTTGCGTTGTGGAGGAACCCAAAGACGTCGTGGCTATCGAAAAGACTCGGGAGTTCCGTGGCCGGTACCACATTCTTGGCGGTTCAATTAATCCCATCGACGGCATTGGTCCAGATGACCTTCGGATTCGCGAACTCATGCCTCGATTGGCCGACGGAAGTGTCACCGAGGTTATTTTGGCAACGGACCCCAATCTCGAAGGCGAAGCAACCGCGACGTACCTGTCACGCATGTTGGTGCCGTTGGGATTAACGGTCTCTCGTCTAGCAAGTGGTCTTCCCGTTGGTGGGGATTTGGAATACGCCGACGAAATTACGTTGGGCCGAGCATTCGCCGGGCGGCGTACGGTCGGATCTTAGTTTTCACCCCGCGGGGTCCATCGGAAAAAGTATGTAGCAAGTAAGGCGCCGAGAACAATCCAGATTGCGAGAACAATCGCTGTCATGCCGAGTTCCCATGAGCCGTTCACCTCCATGGCGGCTGCGGATTCGGGCAAGAAAACACTACGCATTGCTTGGGTGAGCCACTTGAGTGGAAATAGGGTTGCGAAAGATTGCATCCACTGCGGTAGGTCACTGAACACGAAGAACACACCCGATGTGAATTGCAAGACAAGGACGACAGGGGTAACCAGTGCGGCTGCGCCACGACCTTGTTTGGGCACGACAGAGTACGCAATGCCCAGCAGGGTACATGAAATCAGACCCAAGACACTGACCCAAATAAAAGTAAAAATTGCCAGTGATGTTGTTGGAATATCAACGTCGAAAAAGAGAACACCAACAAAAATCAAGATGGTGACCTGAGCAATGTAGGCGACAAATACCATCCCAATTTTCCCGATAAAAAATGCCGCGCGCGGCATGGGTGTTCCTTGAAGGCGTTTAAGCGTTCCATCTTCGCGTTCCATCGGAATCGAGATAGCGAGGTTCTGGAAGGAGGTGTACAAAATACCGGAGGCAATCATTCCCGCAACAAAATACTGCGAAAATGTTATGCCAGAACCACTCAAATCTTGCCCACCAAATACTGAGCCAAAGATCACCAGAAGAATCATGGGCAGTAGGAAATTAAATACTGCCGACTCTCTGTCTCGAAAGAATTGCTTGAGCTCAATCCCAATCCTGCCCACGCCCATCACGACACTTCGTTGGAGAGTCGAGTTCATGACTGCGCACCGCCGTGGTTGTCTCGATCTCGGGCAATCAACTCGAGATAGGCATCCTCCAAACTCGCTCGGCGAACCGACAGGTTGGGAATTTCTCCGGTAAATTTTTGGGTGAGTTCGGCAACGAATGCCGTGGGTTCGGTGGTCGACTGCGTCATCTCACGGTTACCTTCGGACCAGGTCACGATCGCATCGCCACGATGACCGATTGAGTCCGGTGTCCCCTGCGCAACTATTTGGCCACGGGCGATTACCGCGACCCGGTCGGCCAGGTATTGGGCTTCGTCCAGATAGTGGGTCGTGAGCAGGATCGTGGTGCCCTCTAATTTAAGGCGATCGATGAGTACCCAAAACTCCCGGCGGGCTTCCGGATCGAAACCGGTGGTGGGTTCATCAAGGAACAGCACGTCAGGGTTTCCGATTATTCCCAGGGCCACATCGAGCCTGCGACGCTGCCCGCCACTGAGTGTTGCGTTGCGCGCGCCCGCTTTCTCGGCGAGTCCGACAGCGGCAATAACGTGTTCGGGATCGGCCGGATTGGGGTAATAGCGGGCGAAGTGGGTGATCGTTTCGCTCACCGTGAGGTCCGCGAGGTCATTAGCGTTTTGCAGGACGATCCCAAGTTTTGCCCGCCAAGCACCCGTCGGCTTGTTGGGGTCGACGCCGAGCACTTCGGCCGTACCACCGTCACGTTTTCGGTACCCCTCAAGTATTTCGGTGAGCGTTGTTTTTCCGGCACCATTGGGGCCCAAAATGGCGAGGCATTCGCCGGCATCGACGTGGACGGAAACGCCCGCGAGCGCGACGAAATCCCCGTAGGTCTTTCTCACTTCGTGCGCGGCAATCGCGGGGGTGCTGCCCATGTGCTCCCTTGTCGTGAGACCCAGTGGTCGGGGAAAGTTCTCGTGGATTGGTGCTTAACAGGGACGATACCTCCCCGGACTAAACTCGCACCTTGTGTCCTTGATTGTGCAAAAATATGGTGGCTCCAGCATCGCAGATGCGGCCAGTATTACGCGAGTGGCCCGTCGAATTGTCGACACGAAAATGGCCGGCCACGAAGTCGTTGTCGTTGTCTCCGCCATGGGTGATTCAACCGATGAACTGATGCATCTCGCCCAGCAAGTCTCACCACACCCGCCTGCCCGCGAATTAGACATGCTGCTCACGGCTGGGGAACGAATCTCAATGGCCCTTCTCGCTATGGCGATTTCTGATCTGGGTTTGGTCTCTCGTTCCTACACCGGGTCACAGGCTGGCCTCATTACCGACTCAGCACATGGCGCCGCCCGAATCATTGACGTCACTCCAGGTCGCATCTCCGATGCACTCGCGAATGGCGCGATCCCAATTGTTGCCGGCTTTCAAGGAGTCGCCCAGGACACGAAAGACGTTACGACCCTGGGTCGTGGCGGGTCGGATACGACGGCGGTCGCCTTGGCTGCAGCGTTAAACGCTGATTCATGTGAGATCTATACCGATGTTGATGGGGTGTACACAACCGACCCTCGCCTGGTCAAAAAAGCGTCGAAGATTGCCTTTATTACCTATGAAGAAATGCTGGAACTTGCAGCCGTTGGTGCAAAAGTGTTGCATCTACGTTGCGTTGAATACGCGCGTCGATTTAGTGTCCCGATTCATGTTCGTTCATCATTTTCACACGCCGAAGGCACCTGGGTCCTTTCAGCTGAAGGTGTTGCGGCGGCAGTCAAGGAAGGAAAGCTTGTGGAGCAGCCAATTATTTCGGGTGTAGCAGTGGATATAAAAGATGCAAAGATCACCGTGGTCGGGGTTCCCGACAAGCCCGGTCAGGCTGCAGCAATCTTCCGTGCCTTAGCCGACGCGAACGTGAACCTTGACATGATCGTGCAAAACGTTTCCTCGACAGCGACCGGACGTACCGACGTCACCTTCACCTGTTCCGCTGAGTCGGTGAGTCCAGCTATGAAAGCGCTCAATGGCGCGCGCGACACGATTGATTTTGAATCACTCACCGTGGACGAAGAGATAGCGAAGATTTCCCTCGTCGGTGCCGGGATGCGTTCGCACCCCGGTGTATCGGCCGATTTTTTCACAGCTTTGGCAAATGCGGGAGTCAATGTCGAAATGATTTCTACATCTGAGATCCGGATTTCAATTGTTACCCGGGCGGATCTCGCGCAGATCGCCGTTGAGGCGCTACATACTGCTTTTGGTCTTGATTCCGACGGCGAAGCGGTCGTCTATGCGGGAACAGGGCGTTAACGTCATGGCGGGAAAAAATATTGCAGTTGTTGGCGCCACCGGTCAGGTTGGTGCTGTGGTCCTGCGATTACTTGATGAGCGCAATTTCCCGGTTGGGTCTTTGCGGGTCATGTCCTCGGCCCGCTCCGCTGGTAAGAGCATCCCCTGGAAGGGCCAAGATTACGTGGTCGAAGATGCAGCAACCGCCGATCTTTCAGGGATTGACATCGCAATCTTTTCTGCGGGCGGTGGAACTTCCCGGGAACTGGCACCCAAGTTTGCTGCGGCCGGTGCGATAGTGATTGACAACTCATCAGCTTGGCGGATGGATCCTGAGGTACCCCTTGTGGTCAGTGAAGTCAATCCAGAGCAGGTCAAGAACGCCCTAAAAGGCATTATTGCCAACCCCAATTGCACCACCATGGCGGCGATGCCGGCACTAAGGGTTTTACACGAACTCGCTGGACTGCAGCGTCTAATTGTGACCACTTTCCAGGCTGTTTCTGGAAGCGGACTTGCAGGAGTTGAAGAACTTAAGACTCAGGTTGAGGTCGCAATGACCCA
>JBDNFV010000145.1:0-3222 GCA_041689635.1 Candidatus Nanopelagicales bacterium
GAATTGTGCACCAAAATTAGACCGCTTGCAGGGGAAACGTGGTAGATCGGCATGATGTCCCGGTGGCCTCTCCCCAACAGGTAAATCTGCTCAGCTGTGAAAACGTTTCAAAAGCATTTGGGGACCGCCCACTCATGAACGATGTTTCCCTCGGTGTGAGCAAGGGCGAACGTATTGGCGTGGTGGGTCGAAATGGCGCGGGTAAGAGCACATTGCTGCGAGTTCTTGCCGGGGCCGAACCCCCCGATTCGGGTCGGGTGACCCGGGGCGCAAGTGTTGTGGTGGGTGAACTAGATCAGGTTGGAATCAGCGCGGACAACGCAACGATTCGAAGTCACGTCGTTGGGGATCGTGACGAGCACGAATGGGCCGGTGACGCGGCGGTTCGTGAAATTTTAACGGCATTGTTGGGTGGATTTGGTGCTGAACAACTCGACCGCAGGATCTCGGATCTATCCGGTGGCGAGCGGCGCAGAGCCTATTTAGCGGAGCAACTGATTCGTGAAGTTGATGTTCTTTTTCTCGATGAACCGACTAACCACCTCGATGTCGAAATTATTGCCTGGCTAGCAGCGCACCTTAAGAATCGTCCCAAGATTGCAATTGTCACCGTTACCCATGATCGATGGTTTTTGGATGAAATTTGCGACCACATGTGGGAAGTTGTCGGCGGAAATGTCGAAGAATACGAAGGTGGTTACTCGGCTTTTGTTCTCGCCAAAGCCGAGCGGATGCGTCAAGAATCAGTGACCGAAGCTCGCCGGCAGAACCTGATGCGCAAAGAACTTGCGTGGTTGCGCAGGGGGCCGCCAGCGCGAACGACCAAGCCACAGTTCCGCATTGACGCAGCCAATGAATTGATTGCGGCCGAACCACCACCGCGCAATGCCGTGGAGTTGTTGGAATTTGCCAGCGCTCGGTTAGGCAAGACCGTCTATGAATTGCACGACGCTAAAATTGGGTTTGAAACCAGAACCTTGATTAATCACATCACCTGGAATATTGCTCCCGGTGCTCGGATCGGAATCTTGGGGCCAAACGGTGCCGGTAAAACTTCCGTGCTGCGATCGATCTTGGGCGAGCTTCCACTCCTTGCCGGTAAGCGCGTTGAAGGCGTCACGGTTAAACCAGGCGTGTTGAGCCAGCATCTTGCTGATTTGGATCTAAGCATGACCGTGATTGACACGGTGTCAGAAGTAGCGAATTACATTGAACTTGGCAAAGGCAAGCAACTCAGTGCGAGCCAAGTGTGTCAACGACTCGGCTTTGATCACGACGGACAGTTCACTCGAGTTGGTGAGCTTTCCGGTGGTGAGCGCAGGCGCCTTGAACTCACTCGAATCTTGATGTCAGAACCCAACGTCCTAGTGCTCGACGAACCAACAAATGATTTCGATGTTGAAACACTGGCCGCACTGGAGGATCTGCTCGACGGCTTTCCAGGAACGCTTCTCATTATTTCCCATGATCGGTATTTTTTGGAACGGGTCTGCGACAACTTCGTAGCAGTAATGGGTGACCTCGCATTTACTGACCTACCAGGGGGAATTGAACAATATTTGGAATCCCGTCGAAGAATGCTGGCCGGAGCATCCGCAAAGCCCGCGACAGGTGGTGCCGGTGAAAGCGAGAGCACGTCGACACTCACTCCTGCTCGCGTGCGGGAGCTTCGAAAGTTAAGCGATAAGTTCGAGCGTCAACTGGCAAAACTTGAGGCTCAGATTGTGCTCGTTCATGATCAAATGCTTGAGTTTGCGGGCGACTTTCAGCGGGTCGCACAATTAGATGTGGAATTGCGTGAGTTACATGTGACGAAGGAAACAATCGAAGTGCAATGGTTAGAAACAGCGGATGAACTTTCAGACGGGCGAGGCTAGCGCTGCAGGTTATAGACTGAGGTCATGAGCGCTGTATTTACCTCACTACCCCAGCGTCAACTGGGCCCTTGGCAAGTTTCTGCAATTGGACTGGGCGCAATGCCCCTTTCCCATACTGGAATGTTGGCTCACCGTGAACAGGCGATCTCAACGATTCACCGCTCCCTCGACTTAGGCATCACCTTTATTGACACGGCAAATGTCTACGCCCCGACGTGGGACACGGTGGGACACAACGAAGCGTTGGTCGCCGAAGCCTTGGCCCTGTACACCGGACCGGCCAACATTTCGACTGTCATCGTTGCGACAAAAGGCGGTATTACCCGTGGCGAAGGCGAGATGTGGACCCGTGATGGAAGCCGTTCAGGACTCAAGGAGGCATGCGCGGCCAGCATGAGCGCCCTGGGTGTCACGGTCATCGATCTTTATTTTCATCATCGCCATGATTCGCGCGAGACCTATGCCGATCAAATGCGGGGGATCGCGGACTTACGCGATCTGGGTTGGGTTCGGGAGGTGGGGATTTCAAATGCGACGTTACCGGAACTTGATGTGGCCCTTGAAATTCTGGGAGGCCCCGGAAGCGGTGGCGTTGTTTCCGTACAAAATGAATTTTCACCACGATACCGCGAGGACCTCGACGTGTTGGAGAAATGCACGGAACTTGGAATCGCATTCCTGCCGTGGTCACCACTCGGTGGGTCAGATAATGCGAAAAATGTTGACTCGCAATTTGGTGAGTTCGCGGCCGTCGCTGCAGAACATGATGCATCCGCGCAAGAGATCACTCTCGCCTGGTTGTTGAAACTCTCACCGGTTGTCATCCCCATTCCTGGTGCGACCAAGCCGGTAACCGTCGATTCGATTGTTCGTTCACTTAATATTGAACTGACAGATGCACAGTTTGAGCGCCTGGGCGCCACCGTGTCAACCGGGAAGAGTTTCTTCCCTGAATCCGAACCAAGGAGCACGCTTCGGTGAACGCGCAGTCAGAGCAAGCAGCAACAAAAGTTCTTGTGATCGGAGCGGGTTTTGGTGGCCTCGCGGCTGCAACAAAATTGGCAAAGGAGGGGAACGTTGAAGTCACGGTGATTGACCGTCACTCCTACCAATTATTTTCCCCACTGCTGTACCAGGTGGCAACCGGTGGTTTGCCGGAAGACGACATTGCCTATCCCGTTCGCTCGGCCATTCCTGGAGTCGATTTCATTCGCGGTGAAGTGGTTAAAGTTTCGATGGAATCGAATAACGTCCGGTTGGGAGACGGACGAGTTCTTCACTTCGATCAATTAGTTTTTGCGGTTGGCAGTGGCGGTACTACCTTCGGTATCCCCGGTGTCGAGGA
>JBDNFV010000146.1:0-3123 GCA_041689635.1 Candidatus Nanopelagicales bacterium
AAGGCACATGGGTTTAGCGGTAACATTATCGCTGAAATTTCAACCCGGTCAGTTGCGGACCGGGATGAGCGCATTGCTGATGTGAAAGCCAGTATTGAGTTTGTGCGTCAGGTGTTCCCAATCGGTAAGGAGTAGGCAATGGCCCAAGAACCAGAACAAGTAAACGGTGGAATACTGGGAGTTGCGCGTTCCATGTTTCTTAATTCCGGCTACGCCCGCACCACGATCAAGTCAATCGCGGCAGCAGCAGGAGTCGCGCCAATTGTTGTATCAAATCTTTATTCGAACAAGGAAGCGTTGTTCGCTGCTGCTCTGTCATTTCCCAGTGACCCGCAAAAAGCAATCCCAGCATTGGTCGCTCCTGGAATCCAAGGAATGGGTGAACGCCTTGTCCGAGCAACCTTGCAACTAGTTGCCGACCAGCAGGTGCGTGATGACCTCGTGAAGGCCGCCAATGCCGGGCGTTCATTAAATTCTGGCATTGACATGTTCGCCGTGATAAAACCGCTCTCGGACTACTTCCAAAGTTCCATCGTTGACCGCGCACTTATTCTGATGGGGATCCCTGACACTCGAATTCGGGGGGCGCTGATCAGTTCATATTTGACAGGAGTCATCGCCTATCGCTATTTCTTAAAAATTGAGCCTCTGGCAAGTTTGTCCCAGGAGCAGGTGGTCGCATTGGTGTCCCCCGTAGTCCAAGACTTACTCGATCCAACAAAACCGCTACCTGGTGTGGCAGGGTGAGGCAATGAGTGCGGCGTCGTTTGTGAAAAAAATTGGTGTGATCGGTTCCGGATCAATGGGTCAATCTTTGATTTCCGGTTGGACTTCACCGGAGGTTGACATTGTCGCGGTGGTGCGCGACGCAGATAAATACCGACACCTTGAAAACTCGCTTGGAATTGAAGTCACCCAAGATCGGGAGGCCCTGGTGGAATGCGATGTCGTCGTGATTGCCATTAAGCCTCAAGTTATTCGGGAGTTACTGCAAGGGTTCCAACCATTTATCGCAGCCAATGCCATCATAATTTCCGTCGCGGTTGGAATTACCACCGAGTTCATCGGTAATGCTTTCCCGCAAACTCGTGAAATCGTCAAAGCCATGCCTAATACTCCCTCGCAAATTCAGATGGGGGTCACCTGCGTCAGTGGCGGTCACGATTGTTCCGAAAATTCGGTTGACGTTGCGGTTGAACTATTGCGTGCTGTCGGTGAAGTTTTCGTTGTTCCTGAGTCCCAGCAGGCCGCAGTTGGTGCTCTCTCCGGTAGTGGCCCGGCATACCTGTTTTATCTCGCTCAGTATTTGCACCAGGGAGCTCAAGAACTCGGCTTGGACGCTGACCTGTCAGATCAACTGATCAAGGCAACACTTCGAGGTTCTGCCGAACTTTTGTACCAGTCGAAGTTGGCGGCATCAGATTTACGCAGGCAGGTGACGTCTCCGGGGGGTTCTACCTTAGCGGCGATGGAAATTCTCGATGGCGGACAGGTTGGAGAGCGTGTCTGTTCGGCATTGGCTGCCGGCGTCGCGCGTTCGGTTGAACTTGGTAAGAGTTAAACGTAATTTCGTGACATCGCCCATTTACATCCCGTGGGATGAAAAACTTGCGGAATACAACTTTGGGCCGGAACATCCACTTGCCCCCGTTCGAGTTTTGTTGGCCATGCGGTTAGCCAAAGATCTGGGAATTATTGCGGGGGAGAACTTTTTTGGTCCGGTCACTCCAGCGACCCGCGCGCAAATACTGCGGGCGCATAGTGCTGAATACATTGACGCTGTGATGAAGGCCGGTTCAAATCCGGAGTTAACGGCGCTGGAATTTGGACTTGGCAGCAGCGATAACCCAATCTTTGCCGGGATGCACGAAGCGTCGGCTCGGGTGAGTGGAGCGACATTAATGGCGGCGAACGCGGTGTGGAACGGTGCGGCGATTCACGCGGTAAATCTGGCCGGGGGACTGCATCATTCCCAGCGGGAGCGTGCCTCGGGATTCTGTATCTACAATGACATTGCGGTTGCGATTTACGAACTGTTAGAGCAGGGGGCACAGCGAATTGCCTATATCGATATCGACGCCCATCACGGCGACGGAGTCGCAAATATTTTTTACGATGACCCTCGGGTACTCACCATGTCAATTCATGAAAGCCCGGCCACGTTATTCCCAGGAACAGGCCTCCCCAATGAAACTGGTGGGCCACACGCGCCCGGCAGCTGCGTCAATATTTCCATTCCTGCCGGCACTGGGGATCAGGGATGGCTTCGGGCCTTTGTTTCCGTGTTTCCACCAATCGTTGACGTGTTCGCTCCGGAGATTATTTTCAGTCAAAATGGTGTGGATTCACATCTTCACGACCCGCTCACGCATTTGGCCGTAAGCGTTGACGGACAGCGGTATGCCTATGAATTGATCCACCAACTTGCCCACCGACATGGTGGAAAATTAGTTGCGGTGGGTGGTGGAGGTTACGACATTGCCGACGCGGTGCCGCGAAGCTGGGCGAATTTATTGGCCGTGGTGACCGACAGTGATGTACCAAAAGACGTTGCAATTCCACGTGATTATCTGCAATACGTTCAGGAGTCGCTTGGAGTCGAAAGTGGGCGCGGCCTCTCCGATGGGGCAAGGCCATGGGCCAAACCACTTGATCAAGGATTTAATGACCGGGATCGGCTCGATGCTTCGATCATGGCAACCAGATTGGCGTGTTTCCCCTTCTTTGGATTGGATCCGGAAGTAAATTCCTGGTTTTAGCGTGTCAATCCAAATTATTTGAACAATTTCGGGTATCGGGTCGCGCCACTCCCGGTCGACCGACTATGGTTCGGTAGTCCTGAACATGGGAATAAATTCCCACAGCATCTAGCACAGTACGGAGCACCGCATGTCAACTACAGCATTTGGCGACGTTCGATTTCTCACCGTGGCCGAAGTAGCCGGAGTAATGCGTGTGTCCAAGATGACGGTGTACCGGTTGGTTCACCACGGCGAACTTCCCGCTGTTCGGGTTGGTCGATCATTCCGCGTCCCCGAACAGGCAGTCCAGGACTATCTCCGCGATTCATTTGTTGAAACCGCGTAAGCGCGTCCACGTTACCTGGCAACGCGGGTCGGGATC
>JBDNFV010000147.1:0-1685 GCA_041689635.1 Candidatus Nanopelagicales bacterium
AGGAACCCTGGCTAAAGTCATGGATTCTTATGAGACCCTTAAAAAAGATCGGAACCTGCTGGATTTCGACGACATTCTGATGTTGATGTCAGCGGCGATTCGGACTCGACCTGACATTGCGACTGCCGTGCACTCGGCCTATCGGTGGTTTACGGTCGACGAATTCCAAGACGTAAACCCGCTTCAAAAAAGCGTGATGGATCTGTGGGTTGGGGAACGTGATGATATTTGTGTCGTCGGGGATCCCAGCCAAACGATTTATTCGTTCACGGGTGCATCGTCGAAATACCTGGTGAATTTCGCTACAACCTACCCCCATGCAACCCGGGTTGAGTTGGTCCGCTGTTACCGCTGTTCACCTGAAATCGTGGCAATGGCCAATGCGGTTATTCACGGGGACGCTCGGTCCAAGCCGCTGACACTTCGATCCCAACAAGGCTCAGGACCGCCGCCAACGATTTCGGCGTATGCCGACGACCACGACGAAGCCGAGAATGTCGCTGCTGCCATCAAAAAACTCATTAGTTCGGGAACGCTCCCGGCAGATATTGCCATTCTTTTCCGAATTAACGCCCAGTCGGCGGAGTTCGAATCGGCGTTGTCAAACCTAGACATTCCGCTGGTATTGCGTGGCACCGAACGTTTCTTTGAGCGACCCGAAGTCAAATCTGCGTTGACCATGTTGCGTGGAGATGCAAAAAACACGGGTTTAGCCCCGACCAATCTCGCCGAACATGTGCGTGATGTGTTGTCCAGCACCGGCTGGAGTCCACAAGCGCCTCGGGGTACCGGGGCGGTGCGGGAAAAATGGGAGTCACTCCTTGCCTTAATGACCATGGCGGAGGAAGCCGATCCGAGTACCTCCTTGGGCGATTTCATTACCGAGCTTGACGCCCGGGCATCGGTTGAACATGCACCAACCGCGGATGCGGTAACCCTGGCATCAATTCACTCGGCTAAGGGTCTGGAGTGGCCGGTTGTTTTCCTCGTCGGGTGCAGTGAAGGCCTACTCCCATTGTCTTATGCCGATTCAGAAGATGGAGTTGATGAGGAGAGGCGTTTGGCCTATGTCGGGATTTCGCGTGCGGCTCGAATCCTTGAAGTGAGCTGGGGCAGGTCAAGGGCTCCTGGTGGCAAAGCGACGAGAACCCTCAGCAGGTTTTTTGCCCACCTGCCGCGGGATCTGGTGAGCGCCACCACCGATAGTGGACTTGTTGTTGCCGGTTCGCTCGTTCGGGGGAGTTCCCGGGTGACTCACCCGCGCAAGCGCACCGGCCCTAAACCGTGCCGGGTGTGTGGCAAAGGCCTGGTTACTGCATCTGAGCGAACAATAGGTCGCTGCCAGAGATGCCCCGGGGAACCCAATGAAATAATTTTTGACACCCTACGCACGTGGCGTAAGGAAAAGTCGTTGAAAAAAGGCGTTCCCGCTTACATTGTTTTCACCGACGCGACGCTGAGCGCAATGGCGGAACTCGTGCCCGGTGATCTTGATGAACTCGCAGCGATCCCCGGAGTTGGCCCGGCGAAACTTACCGAGTTTGGCGCGGAATTATTAGCGATTATTCACCTTCAGCAGTGACGTTAAATCCGGGAACCCACGCATTGAGTTCAGCGAGTACTGGAACGTTGGCGTCGAGTTGGCACAGCACCGCGATACTGCCAAGCCACACCCGGTGGATGAG
>JBDNFV010000148.1:0-1364 GCA_041689635.1 Candidatus Nanopelagicales bacterium
CAGCCTATGACGAAATTATCGCGACCTACAAAACTCCCATCGTTAACCTGCTCGAAGTTGGCTTGGTTGGCGCGGTGCTGTTTCACGCATTTAACGGTATTCGAATCGTCCTCATTGACTTCTGGGAAAAAGGACCGCGGTATCAGCGTCAAATGACCTGGGTAATCGCGGCGATTTGGCTCCTGGTCATGATCCCCGGCACCTATTTCATGATGATCCATACGATTAAAGCACTCTTTGGGAGCACAGCATGAGTACTTCAGTTTCTGCCCCACGTTCGGGTTCACGCACCAAGCAGCGCAGTAACTTCGAGTTGTATGGCTGGCTGTTCATGCGGATTTCCGGGATTGTTCTGGTTTTCCTCGTCCTAGGCCACCTGTTCATCATGAATATTCTTGACGGTGGCGTACAGCGGATTAACTTTGCTTTTGTCGCCGGTCGTTGGGCCAGCCCATTCTGGCAAATTTGGGATTTATCGATGCTGTGGCTGGCTTTGCTCCACGGTGGAAACGGCATGCGCACAATCATCAATGACTACGCCGAGCGGGCTCAGACCCGGTTCTGGCTCAAGATGTTGCTGTATACCTCAACCGCCTTCATTATTGTCCTCGGCACCCTCGTAATTTTCACTTTCACTGCAGCTATCGGCTAGTGTGAACGACTAAGGAGAACCCCATGCAGACACATGAATTTGACGTCATCATCGTTGGAGCCGGTGGTGCAGGGATGCGCGCCGCCCTCGAGTCGAGCACTCGTGCACGTACGGCCGTTCTCACCAAGTTGTATCCGACCCGCTCGCATACTGGCGCTGCCCAAGGTGGCATGTGTGCAGCCCTGGCCAACGTCGAGGAAGACAACTGGGAGTGGCACACATTCGACACCGTCAAAGGTGGCGACTACCTCGTGGATCAAGACGCTGCGGAAATTATGTGCAAGGAAGCCATCGACGCCGTTCTTGACCTAGAAAAAATGGGACTTCCGTTCAACCGCACACCTGAAGGCCGGATTGACCAGCGTCGCTTCGGTGGACACACCCGTAATCACGGTGAAGCAGCAGTCCGCCGATCCTGTTACGCCGCTGACCGCACCGGTCACATGATTTTGCAGACGCTCTATCAGAACTGCATCAAAGAAGATGTCGAGTTTTTCAATGAGTTTTACGTCCTCGACATTTTGTTGAATGAAGAATCTGGTGAACCAGTTGCTGCCGGTGTTGTCGCCTACGAACTAGCAACCGGAGAAATTCACGTATTCAAAGCCAAGTCGATTATTTTTGCCACCGGTGGATTTGGCAAAGTGTTCAAGACCACATCCAATGCCCACACCCTCACCGGAGACGGCATGGGGATCATCTGGCGCAAAGG
>JBDNFV010000149.1:0-2573 GCA_041689635.1 Candidatus Nanopelagicales bacterium
GGCGCGTAGCGCAGCAAGAGGCGCTTCACTCCGGAGGCACCAAAATCAATGGTGGCATCAGCGCGATCACCGCTGCCACCGGTTTCAACGACGGTTCCCATGCCAAATTTCTCGTGGGTGACTCGGTCCCCGGCGGTGAGAGAGATGGTATTGCCGCCAACACTTTTGCCACCTCGCCGAAGGGATGAATCTGACCCTGCCCAACTGGTGGAACCAAAACTTGAACTCGGGGCAAACATCGGTGGCGCTTCGCGTTCCCACTTGAGGTGTTGCTCTGGAATTTCGTCTAAGAAGCGGCTCTGAGGATTGGCGGCCGGACTCCCCCAGGAGGATCGAGTTAACGACCTGCTCAAGTAGAGACGCTGACGGGCTCGGGTAATGCCGACGTAGGCGAGTCGTCTTTCCTCTTCCAATTCGCGCGCTTCACCCAGGGATCGGGAATGCGGAAAAATACCCTCTTCCATGCCAGTGAGAAATACCGTGGGGAATTCGAGGCCTTTTGCGGTATGCAGGGTCATCAGGGTGACGACACCACCGTGGTCCTCGCCGTCGGGGATTGAGTCAGCGTCTGCAACGAGGGCAACATTTTCTAGGAAGTCAATCAATGTTCCTTCGGGGTTGTCGACTAGGAAAGATGCGGCGACGGATTCGAGCTCGGCGAGGTTTTCGATGCGACCCTCATCTTGTAAATCAGTTGACGCCCTCAACTCGGAAAGGTAGCCACTTTGTTCAATTGCTGCCTGGACAACCAAAGCCGGCTCGGTGCCAGATTCGAACAGGGTCTGGAGCGCCTGCATTAACTCGACGAAACTTGCAATCGCACTGATGGAGCGGGTCGCAAGTCCGGGTACGTTAGCCGCACGTTGCAGACTCTCAAAAAAGGTAATGCGCTCGCGCTCAGCAAAGGCACCGATCATGGCTTCGGCGCGGTCACCGATCCCTCGCTTGGGGGTGTTCAGAATTCGGCGCAGCGACACTTCATCGGCCGGGTTAACGATTGTGCGCACGTAAGCCAAAATGTCTCGGACTTCTTTGCGTTCATAGAAACGAACTCCACCAACGACTTTATACGGCATTCCGGTTCGAATAAACACTTCTTCCACCGCACGCGATTGGGCGTTGGTCCGATAGAACACCGCGGTGTCCCCTGGCCGAGAAATTCCTTCGTCGGACATGCGGTCAATTTCACGGGCAATAAATGAGGCTTCGTCGTGTTCGTCATCGCCCACGTAGACCTTAATCGGATCACCGTCACCCGAGTCGGTCCACAAATTCTTTGCCCGGCGTGAAGAGTTCTTGGCGATCACCGCGTTGGCAGCACTCAAAATCGTTTGGGTTGATCGGTAGTTCTGTTCCAACAAGATCGTGGTCGCATTCGGGTAGTCCCGCTCGAACTCTTCAATGTTACGAATTGTTGCTCCGCGAAACGCGTAAATCGACTGATCCGCATCACCCACGACACACAATTCACCCGGTGGTGGGGAATCAGGCGATGCCGCAACGGTGCCGACTAATTCTTTGATCAACATATATTGTGCGTGATTGGTATCCTGGTACTCGTCAACCATGATGTGGCGGAATCGGCGCCGATACATATTTGCCACTTCAGGAAAGAGTTGCAGTAGCGCGACGGTTGAACCAATCAGATCATCGAAATCAAAAGCATTCGCGAGAGTCAATCGGTTTTGGTATTCCCGGTAAATTTGGGCGATCACCGATTCAATTGCTGCATCTTTGTCTGAAACCAATTGGGTATTAGTCAGAAAAGTCTCGTGGTCGATCAACTCATTTTTTGCCGATGAAATTCGGGACAGCACCATGCGTGGCCTGGTATTTTTCGCATCAATATTGAAATCGCGCAGGATCAAGGTAATCAGGCGCAGTGAGTCTTGGGTGTCATAGATCGTGAAGTTACTTTTGACCCCGAGTCGGTGCGCCTCGGCACGCAAGATACGCACACAGGCACTGTGAAAAGTAGACACCCACATGATTCGACCGGTCGGACCGACAATGTCGGCGACCCGCTCCCTCATTTCAGCCGCTGCCTTATTGGTGAAGGTGATCGCGAGAATCTGACCGGGGGTTGCATCTCCCGTTGCCAACACATGCGCAATGCGGCGGGTAAGAACCCGGGTTTTTCCTGAACCGGCACCGGCAACGATCAGAAGTGGGCTACCTCTGTGCTCAACCGCGGTGCGCTGAGCGGGGTTAAGATCTTCGAGTAATTGATCCCCCCTGGCAGAAAACAGTTGGGATTGGCTCGATTGCGACACTACGGCAGTCTAGGGCTATCCGCCGACAAGCCCCCACGCGGCGAAAGTCAGCGCTTGATATAACCAATCACGCGGACCCACGTTTTTGTGGGAACATTTGATGCAAGCGCCACGAGTCCTTTGTCTCCCACTTCAGCCACCACGATTGATGTGGTCTTGACGACCGCGCTCACCGTTGCCGAACGTGAGCCACGATCAATTCCGCCAACGGCGTACGCCACAAATCGACCATCGGTGCCCTTCCCCTTGGTCGTGATCTGGAGGATGACCGCCGCCACATTCTTCTGCTTTTTCGGTACA
>JBDNFV010000150.1:0-5187 GCA_041689635.1 Candidatus Nanopelagicales bacterium
AGAAGGAGCCTTGACCTTTTTGCTTTTTATCGCGACGAGGAGTCCAAGGATCCCCGCAACGAGGAAGAGCGCCGCGGCCACGATAAGGAACCCAGCCCAAACGGGGAGACCTAATGCCACCAAGGCGTAGGCGATTGCAATAAGGATAAAAATCCCACCCATGGAGATAAATAACACGGAAACCAGTGCGATAAGTGAGATCTGACCAATTGTTTTGCTGGCCTGGGAAAGTTCAGTCGTGGTCAGGTTCACCTGCGCGGTCAGAAGGCGTTTGCCGTCGCTGATTGTGTTGGCCACCAGTTGCTTCAAACTCGGTTGCGACGCCACGTGAATCCCCTTCCGAACCGGAACGTTACCGTGTTTGTGGACCAGATTCGGGTTCACCCGGCTGATGCCCGCTGGAAATAGCGTCTTGCTCCTGCTCGGCCTTTTCAATTTCCGCCATTTCAGCGTAATGCCTACCCCGCGAAAGCAACATGAAGGCGGCTATAACGGCTGCTATAACGGAGGCAACCAGTACCGCGATTTTGGCGCTTTCAAGGAGGAGTTCGTCGCCGCCGTAGCCCAATTCGCTAATGAGCAGGGCGACGGTGAAACCCACACCGGCCAAGAACCCGACCGCCGTAACGTCGCGCCATGCGATCCCCGGACTCAAGCTCGCGCGGGTGAACCGGGCCACGAGCCAAGCAATTCCGACAATGCCGATGGGTTTACCCAGCACCAGGCCGATCATGATTCCAAGTGCAACGGGTGATTGCAATGGTTCAATGATTCCGGTGGCTCGTAAATCAACGCCGGCGGCAAAGAGCGCGAAGATAGGAATTGCAAGTCCGGCGCTGATCGGGTGAACCGCGTGAATCAACGTGTCAGCCGGTGCATTCTTCTCGCCAGGGTCTCTTCGCACGCGGGTTAAGAAACCAAATCCAATACCAGCGACGGTTGCGTGAACACCGCTCTTATAACAAAAGTACCAGCCGATGATTACGAGGGGAATGTAAATAATTGGCGATGAAATACGGTATTTCTGCAGTAGCCAATATGCGAGCAGTGCTACCAAAAATCCGGCGAACCAGAGCATGGAAAATTTATCGGAGTAGAAAATTGCGATAACGCTAATGGCTCCGAGATCGTCCACCACAGCGAGTGTAAGTAAGAATGCCCGCAGGGCGACGGGGAGTTTACGGCCGAATATGGCGAGGACCGCGAGTGCGAATGCAATGTCCGTCGCCATCGGGATTCCCCAGCCTTGCAGAGAACCGTCGGCGAGCGTGGCGTTGACAATGACATAGAAAAGTGCTGGGACGACCATGCCACCAATAGCCGCTGCGGCTGGGACGATCGCTTGGGCCGGCTTGGACAGAGATCCGAGAACTAACTCATGTTTGAGTTCTAGTCCAACAACGAAGAAGAAAATCGCCAAAAGCGCGTCGGCGGCCCACACTCCTAGCGAGAGATTCAAGCCGAGGGCAGCCGGTCCAATTTGATAGTCGACCATATTTAAATAACTGTCCCCCCACGGGGAGTTTGCCCAAATCAGAGCCGTTACTGCCGCAAAGAGCAAAATTCCGCCACCCACGGTCTCATTACGCAACTGGGCCAGGAGCCACCCACGTTCACCTAGGCTTGGGCTCGACAAAAACTCCGTATTAACCATGAAGACACCCTACTAATAAGTGTAGAGAAGTGACCTATGAGTTATCAGTCGTCAGAACTGGAGGCTTCAAGTCCTGCAGAAATCAAGTTCATCACGGCCGGATCCGCAAGGGTTGTCGAATCCCCGACACTGCGGTGCTCGGCAACGTCTTGCAGCAGCCGCCGCAGAATCTTGCCCGAGCGAGTCTTGGGAAGTTCAGGCACGATCATAATCTTGCGCGGTTTCGCAATTGGACCGATTTCGGTTGCAACGTGATTGCGAAGTTCGGCGACCAAGCTGGTTCCATCGGCACCCTCCATGCCCCCGCGTAAAATCACGAACGCAACGATCGCTTGACCGGTGGTGTCATCGGCTGCGCCGACGACTGCGGCTTCAGCGACAGAAGGGTGAGAGACAAGTGCAGATTCAACTTCTGTTGTTGAAATGCGGTGCCCGGAAACATTCATCACGTCGTCGACCCGACCCAGTAACCACAAAGCTCCGTCGTCATCAAGTTTTGCACCGTCACCCGCGAAGTAATACTCCGGCCATTTAGACCAGTACGTGTCAATGAATCGCTGGTTGTCTCCCCAGATCCCGCGCAGCATTGCCGGCCACGGTTCGGTAAGAACGAGGAAACCTCCGTGACCATTCCCTAAAGGCGTTCCCGCGTCGTCCACGACGGCAACCCCGATGCCGGGAAGTGCGCGCATTGCCGAACCGGGTTTGGTGGCGGTGACGCCGGGTAACGGCGAGATCATCATGCCGCCGGTCTCGGTTTGCCACCAGGTGTCAATAATCGGGCAGTTGTCACCGCCAATGACTCTGCGGTACCACATCCACGCCTCCGGATTAATGGGTTCACCAACCGACCCGAGTAAGCGAAGTGAACTCAGATCATGTGACTGGGGTAGTTTCTCGCCCCACTTCATGAACGTTCGGATTGCCGTCGGCGCCGTGTAAAGAATCGTCACACCGTGCCGCTCAATGATGTCCCACCAGCGATCTTTGCCGGGCGTGTCAGGAGTTCCTTCGTAAATAACCTGGGTGCTTCGGTTCGCAAGCGGGCCGTAAACAATGTACGAATGCCCGGTTACCCAACCAATATCCGCGGTGCACCAAAACACATCGGTGTCAGGCTTGAGATCAAAAACATTGCGGTGTGTGAAAGCAACCTGTGTCAGATAGCCACCCGTGGTGTGCAAAATCCCTTTTGGTTTACCGGTGGTTCCCGAGGTGTACAAAATAAAGAGCGGGTGTTCGGAATCAAACGCCACAGGAGCGTGCTCGGGTGACTGGTTTTCAACGAACTCGTGCCACCATACGTCCTTATCGGTCCACGTAATGTCATTGCCGCAACGCTGAACAACGAGAACATTATTTACCGATGGACTGGCGGCCACTGCCTCGTCAACTGCTGGCTTCAGTGCCATGACACTTCCACGGCGATTTTGTCCGTCCGCGGTAATCACCAGTTTTGCATCGGCGTCCTCAATTCGGCTGCGCAGCGCTTCGGCGCTAAAACCAGCAAAAACCACCGAGTGAACAGCACCGACCCGGGCGCACGCCAACATGGCAACCACGGCTTCAGGGATCATCGGCATATAAATTGCTACCCGATCCCCGGCAGTGATTCCCAGTTCGGTCAATGCATTTGCCGCCTTGCACACGTCGTCCATGAGTTCTTGGTAGGTGACAGTGCGTTGGTCACCAGGCTCGCCTTCAAACCGAAGAGCAACTTGGTCGCCGTGACCGGCAAGAACATGGCGGTCCACACAGTTGTAGGCAACATTGAGTTTGCCGCCAATGAACCATTTGGCGAACGGGGCATTCGACCAGTCAAGAACGTCGGTGAAGTCGGTATCCCAATCCAAGGCACGAGCCTGCTTGGCCCAAAAACCCAACCGGTCGGCCTCGGCTTCGTCGTAGAGGCTGGCCTTGGCGTTGGCGTTGGCCATAAAGTCAGGGCTCGGCGGGAAAGTCCGATTCTCGTGCAACAGGTTGTCAAGGGTTTCGTGGACTTCACTCATTATTGGGTCGCTCCTTAAAGAATATGTGGACCTAACTTACCGAAATCAGGTTGGGTAAATGGTGCGGATCATAAAAACGGGGTCTTTTGCGCGGATTGAATCGTGAATAAGTACCGTTGCCACATGGCGACTCCACTGCTGGACCTGGTAGCCGGGTGGGAACAGGTCCAACAATTAGCCAACGCGGCACGAGCTGATATCGACGAACTCCTGTGGCGACGTGACATCCGGACCGCCTCGATTCAGGTGGCCCAGAGTTCGATCACCCGCGGCGGCGCAGATTCAGCGGCGCTGGAAGGAGCAGACCTCGTCGGGGTTGAAGAGTCCCCGATGGGAAAGGTCCTCGCGGCGAGTTTGGTGATCACGGCCGAGGCACCAAAACTTAATGAGATTTGGATGCGGGCACCCCTTCAAGTCATCACCGGGCTTCATACCTTGGTGGCCAAAGAATTTATAGATGACAACAAGTTAGCTCGACCACGGTTGGACCAAGATCCGGATGATCCCCTGCACATCGGATTCCTGCCCGAGCACCAAGAAGTTCCCGGGGCGCTGATGCGACTGTCCCAGCAGTGTTCGATAACAAAAGTTCCAGCGGTGATCGAGGCCGGGTACGTTCACGGCGAAATCATGCGACTGCGCCCATTCGCCTGGGGTTCGGGACTTGTCGCACGCGCCACCGTGCGCACCGTCCTCAGCGCCCGAAGTCTTGATCCGTCAAACTTTTCGATCCCGGAAAACGGAATGTACGAATCGACCCGCACCGCCTACGTCACGGCTATCCGAGACTTTGCAACCGGGACCCAGGAAGGAATTGAGAGTTACTTTGCTTGGTTCTGCGCCAGTCTCGGGCTTGGCGCCAGAGCGGTTAGTGACCCACAGGCATAGTTGCCGAACCCTGTAATCATGACCATCATTTGTTGATGGAGCAAACCAGGTCGACAGCAATTGTCTATGTTGATGGCCTCAATCTTTATAAAGGCCAACTTCACAAACGTCCTGGTAATAAATGGCTTGACATAGTTTCATTATTTGACACTCTGCTGGCGGAGCATGAAGTGCTAATGGTTCACTACTTCACGGCACGAATCCTTGGTCGATTAAACCCTGAAGATCCGAAGGCCCCGAACCGTCAAGATGCGTATCTTCGAGCCTTAAACACTCTTGCTCGAGCAACCGTCCATGATGACTCCCAATTCGTCATTCGACCCGGATATTCCCGGGAATACATCAATGGGAAAGAAACGCCACCATTTCATTGGATAAGGGTTTACAAGGTCCAAGAGAAAGGATCTGACGTCAAGTTGGCGTCACAGTTGTTAATGGATGCTGTAGATGGTCTGGCCGGCACCTACGTTGTTGTTAGCAATGATTCCGACCTCGCCAGACCAATAGAGATAGTCAAGACAAGATTCAATGCACGCGTCGGAGTTGTCTATCCGCGATCTCAACGCACAAACCAGTTCATCAAGATTGGAATTGATTGGGAAATCTTTCTCCATCCCTCATTGGCTGAATCACACC
>JBDNFV010000151.1:0-2021 GCA_041689635.1 Candidatus Nanopelagicales bacterium
GTCAGCTTGAAGCGCACGTGCATGGTGAAGAGCATCACCTCCACGGCCCGCGCCGCAGGCCTAGTGGGGAGTGGGAGCTCGAGGTGGACGACGTTGACTTCGTTATTTAATCTGCACGTTAATACGCACTCATTCGACTAAGCACACAATTTTAGAAAAGTTTACTGTGCCAAGGTCCACGTAAGTTTGAAGTTGAAGGGATCGACGATGACCCCGTCATTAACTGTTTTTTATATTTGGTTTTTACTTCTCCGGCATCCAGTCGAGGGCTTTGACTAGAAATCGCTGGCCCCGCGCCCTAGGCTCGCATGGTGGACAAAGCAATTGATGTCACCGGGCCCTGGGACTTCACTCAAACGTCGGTATTTCTCCGACAGGCCGAGATTCCGATCCGAGTCGCCTCCTCGGGTTCGCGTGGTCCAATCGTGCAATCACTCTGGTTTGATTTCGATGGCGCCGCGTTATGGTGCGCCACCCAAGCTAGTTCACTTCTGGTTCAACGACTCACCGCAAACAATGACATTGGCTTTGAAATTGCTGCAGACACAGCCCCCTACAGTGGAGTCCGCGGCACCGGAACGGCAAGCATCCACCCTGAGCTGGCCGGGGCTGTGTTACACAGACTGATCACGAAATATCAAGGCAACTCAGAAACTGACTTCAGCACATGGTTGCTGAGCCGCCTGGACAAAGAAGTCGCTATCAAAATCAATGCACTAACTCTCGCGACCTGGGATTTTTCCGGCCGGATGGGTGGTTGACGACTCCACCAGCGCATGCGCGACGCGCCGTTGCCGCCGAAATCGCTTGGTAGCCCACGGATGAGGGAGTGGGTTGAAAAGGGGGCGAGCAAGATTTTCTTCGCTCCATCACTTGATGCGCTCCTGCATTCCTGTTGTTGTAAATACATAGGTGCGCTGTGGATCGACGTGGACTATGTCACCTATTTGGGGGGACGTGAATCCACGCGAACGAGCAACAAGCTCATTAACGCCATCTGTGGTGGTTCCGTAAACGAAGGTGTCCGCGCCTAGTTCTTCCACCAGCGTGACCTTCATTTCTGGTCCAGATTCAGCAAGGTTGAGATCTTCTGGTCGTACCCCGACGAGAACGCGGTCACCGTCAGCGTTAGCAAGAACATTGCGTTCAATGGGGATGACAGTTCCACCAAAATCTGCCCCGCCGTCAACAATTTTCGCATCGATAATATTCATGCTGGGTGAGCCAATAAACGTGGCCACGAATGCGTTTGCTGGTTCATCATAAAGTTTGCGAGGAGTATCAACCTGCTGAAGGATGCCATCTTTGAGTAAAGCCACCCGATCCCCCATGGTCATCGCCTCAACCTGGTCATGGGTGACGTAAATGGTGGTGGTGCCAAGTCGTCTCTGCAACGCGGCAATTTGCGTGCGAGTTTGCACTCTCAGTTTTGCATCTAGGTTGGAAAGGGGTTCATCCATCAGAAAAACGTGGGGCTCGCGAACAATTGCACGACCCATCGCGACCCGCTGCCGCTGACCACCTGACAGTGCTTTTGGTTTGCGATCAAGGTAATCGGTCAAATCGAGCATGACAGCCGCTTCTTTGACTCGGCGGACAATTTCATCCTTTGATACCTTTTGGATCTTGAGTGCGAACGCCATGTTTTCAGCGACAGACATGTGCGGGTACAGCGCATAGTTTTGGAACACCATCGCTATGTCGCGATCCTTGGCAGCTAAGTTGGTGACATCTCGCTCACCAATAAAAATTTTGCCTTCAGAGATTGGTTCAAGGCCGGCAACCAAGCGCAGGCTGGTGGACTTGCCACAGCCGGATGGGCCAACGAGGACAAGGAACTCGCCCTTTTCAACAGTGAGGTTGAGATGGCTCACCGCGGGAATTGTGCCGCCCAAGTAAAGCAGTGATACGTCGTCGAAGCGAACTGATTCGGTCATTTTTTTGTTACCTTCCACCGGCAGGTACGTGCCGGACGATCCGTTGTGGAGGACATATGTGGTATTCAGATTTTGGGGTAAAAC
>JBDNFV010000152.1:0-8150 GCA_041689635.1 Candidatus Nanopelagicales bacterium
ATCGCTGAGAACGGAATGAGCCGGGTCACCATGGAAGGTATTGCTCAACGCGCTGGCGTGAGTAAAGCCAGTTTGTATCGTCGTTTTCCCACCAAGGCTGACATGACCAGAGCCGCGGTCGAGCAGATGCGACAGGAGAGTCCCGTCATTCCTGACCAGGGCAGCGCCTACGAACGCCTGCTCCACCTCATGGAAGCCACGAGAACTGGGATTCAAGGTTCACGCCACGGGCGAATCATGCTTGCCGTAATTTCCCACAGTCACGAACAACCTGAGTTAGCGCAATTGGTCTACGACCGAATTTTGTTGCCTCGACGAATGCGGATTCGTGAGATTGTTGAACAAGGAATCGAGAACGGCGAATTTCCGCGCACTCTCAACATTGATGTTGCAATGCCGACCCTGATTGGACCAATGCTGTACCTGGGCATGTGGTCAATGTGCGACCCGGTCTCAGAAACTACAACAGAAAATGTCCTCCGCTCAGTGATGGGCTTACCACGGTTGGCCTAGCCCTTCCAGCGGTTGGTGATGGGTAAGCGCCGATCCCGTCCGAAGGACTTACTGGAGATCTTCGTGCCGGGCGGGTACTGGCGGCGCTTGTATTCGGCGCGATCGGTGAGAGAAATTATCCGGTGAATTAAGTCAGAATCAAAACCCTTCGCCTCCAGATCCGCAATTGATGCATCCTGATCAACGTACATTTCAAGAATCGCGTCAAGGAGTTCGTATTCTGGTAGTGAATCCGAGTCGCGTTGGTCGGGCCGTAATTCGGCGCTGGGTTCCTTCTCAATACTGTTCGGCGGAATAGGTGGCGTTGTTCCCGATGTTATCGCCGTCTCGTTACGCCATCTAGCGAGAGCCCACACCAATGTTTTCGGAATATCTTTGATGGGAGCAAACCCGCCAACTGCATCACCGTAAATAGTTGAGTAGCCCACTGCGAGTTCACTTTTATTTCCGGGTGCTAAAACAAGATGACCTTCCGAATTGGATAGAGCCATGAGGGTCGTTCCGCGAACACGAGCCTGCAAGTTTTCTTCCGCGAGTCCGGTTACGCCAAGTTGTTCCAGGAATGCGTTCACCATCGGGGCAATAGGAACCGTACGGATCGAGAGCCCGGTTCGCTCAGCAAGGGAGTAGGCGTCTGCGATCGAATGCTCGGATGAGTACTCGCTGGGCATGGCGCAAGCGAACACCCGATCAGGTCCTAAGGCATCCACCGCGATTGCACCGACGAGCGCTGAATCGATCCCACCGCTGGCGCCAAAAATTACGGTGTCAAAACCATTCTTTTCAACGTAGTCACGAAGGGAGAGCGTCAACGCGTTATAAATCGTTTCCAACGGGTCAACAAACGGTGCGAACTCGATTGGTTCACCAACGTATGGCAAGGTGATGTGAAGTAGTTGTTCAACGTTTTGGGCGCCGTGAAGTTGGACATCTCCGGTGGGTGAGACCACCATGCTGCCGCCATCAAAAAGTAATTCGTCTTGTCCACCAACAATGTTGGCGTAAAGGATCGTTGCCCCGGACTCCTGTGCCCTGTTGCGACACAAATTAATCCGAACATTTTCTTTCCCGGATTCGTAGGGAGATGCATTGAGAACCGCGAGGATATCGGCGCCGGCTTCGCGTGCCCATTCGACCGGTCCGCCGCTTCGCCAAAGATCCTCACAGATTGCGATCGCAATGGTGTGGTCCTTGACGCTAATAACAAGAGGCTTATTTCCTTGATGGAAATAGCGCGCCTCGTCAAAGACGCCGTAGTTGGGTAGAAAATGTTTCGCGTAAGTCCCGACGATTTTGCCACGATGCAGTACAGCTGCGCTGTTGGTGGGTCCCGAGTCGCCGACAGCGAGATAGCCGACAATGACGTGCGTTTCACCGTTTCCTTCAGACGCCAAGTCAGCAGCCAGATCGGTCATCGCTTTCATCGATACTTCTTGGAAATCCTTGCGAAGCGCCAAGTCTTCAATGGGATAACCGGTCAGAACCATTTCGCCAAAAAGAATCAGGTCAACGGGCGCGACATCGACCGCGGCGGTTACCGAGTCGCGAATCAGGCGAGCGTTGGAGTGAATATCCCCAACTGTGGGGTTTACCTGAGCCAAGACCACGCTCAATTGACTTTTCGTCGAGGCTGGGATCGTCTTGGGGGTCATAGAGGTGAGGTTACTGCAGGTAATTAACCTGCCCGTAACACGAGGGAGAGGACGATAGCGACACGAAGTGAAAGGCTCTCCCCATCGGGAGCAAATTTTTTCTACATTGAGGTGAGGCGGGCGTCGTGGAGAAGCAAGCTGAATTCGTATTGCGAACGGTTGAGGAGCGCGATATTCGCTTCATTCGGTTGTGGTTTACCGATGTGCTCGGGGCGCTAAAATCCGTCGCGATTGCCCCGGCTGAACTGGAAGGGGCATTCACCGAGGGCATTGGCTTTGATGGATCGGCGATTGAGGGTTTCGCTCGGGTCTACGAATCAGATATGTTGGCTCGACCTGATGCGAGCACATTCAGTATTTTACCGTGGCGCGAAGAAGGTCCCGGTGTTGCACGCATGTTCTGCGACATCAAAATGCCGGACGGTTCACCTTCATTTGCTGATCCGCGTCACGTGTTGAAGCGAGCACTGACGAAAGCGGCTGACATGGGCTTCACTTTTTATACCCACCCTGAAGTTGAGTTCTACCTTTTTAAAGGTGAACCGGAGCTAGGCAGCGAACCCGTCCCCATTGATCGGTACGGCTATTTCGACAACGCACCCAATGGACTCGCGCACGATTTCAGGCGCCAAGCAATCACCATGCTGGAAGCCATGGGAATCTCGGTTGAATTCAGTCACCATGAAGGCGGCCCGGGTCAGCAGGAAATTGACTTACGTTATGCGGATGCGCTCTCCACCGCGGACAATTTAATGACTTTCCGGTTGGCCATTAAAGAAGTTGCTTTGGATCAAGGAATTTTTGCTTCCTTTATGCCGAAACCCTTCATGCAACATCCAGGTAGCGGAATGCACACGCACTTATCCCTGTTTGAAGGCGACACTAATGCTTTCTATGAACCGGGGGCACCGCATCAACTCTCCAAAGTTGCTCGGTCATTTCTTGCTGGACTACTCGTACATGCACCCGAGATAACCGCGGTAACAAATCAGTGGGTTAACTCCTATAAGCGCATCGCCGGTGGGGCCGAAGCACCTGCGTGGGTCTGC
This sequence comes from Candidatus Nanopelagicales bacterium, assembly GCA_041689635.1. Lineage (GTDB taxonomy): Bacteria > Actinomycetota > Actinomycetes > S36-B12 > S36-B12 > UBA4592. The sequence continues at coordinate 3,215 of JBDNFV010000152.1, forward strand.
TGGGGTCGGCATAATCGCTCGGCGTTGTTGCGGGTCCCAATTTACAAACCCAATAAGGCAAATAGCGCGCGCATCGAATACCGGGCCCTCGACAGCGCCGCGAATCCTTATTTGGCATTTGCCCTGTTACTTGCTGCGGGCCTTAAAGGCATCGAAGAAGGTTATGAACTGCCGCCGGAAGCCGAAGACAACGTCTGGGCGCTGAGTGAGGTGGAACGCAACGCCCTAGGCATGAAGCCACTGCCGGGAAGTTTGAATCAGGCCATTATTGCGATGGAGAACAGTGAGCTGGTAGCCGAAACTTTGGGCGAGCATGTCTTTGATTTCTTCCTGCGTAATAAAAAAGCAGAATGGAATGAATACAGTCAGCAGGTGACCCAGTGGGAGCTCAACCGATACCTGCCTTCGCTGTAGAGCTGACAGGCTAGGCACTAAGTTCAACGTGTGACCGCAGACCCCTCCCACACTTCGTCGCGCGCGCCCTCGGTGCGCGTTGGCTTACTCAAGGCCGGAATCACCGATACCGAGGCGGCCTTGATCGCTGTCGCCGAGATCGAATCACTTACTCAACAGGGGATTACCGGCGTTGAGTTATCTGTCGCCTTAGCCGGAGTTGCGGACCCGGACTTGGCGCTGTCGTCCCTTTCTCGGATGGTTGCCTGCGCACCAAAGTCCAATGTGTCCAGATTGACGAGCACCCTGGCCGCCGATCCCGTCGTTCTGGGAAGATTGTTAGCCATTCTCGGTGTGTCTACCCGTTTAGCTGACTTTTTGGTTCGGCACCCGGATATCGGGATGATCGCCGACTCACAAGCCTTGGCCGAGCCTCCGCACGGGATGAAGGATCGGCTCCTATTTTGTGTCGGCGCTGATCGCGATGATCCAGTTCCGATCGCGGAATCGGCCGAGGAAAGTGTTCTTGACACGCTGCGCATTGCTTATTTTCGAGAATTGATTGCAATTGCGGCACGGGATCTCACCGGGATTTACCCCATGGAAGTTATTGCAGGTTGGCTCTCCGATCTGGCCGACGCGACACTCAATGCTGGACTGGCAATAGGACGGTTCGGTGTCGCTCAACCGCGAACCCCGGTTGCCGTAATTGCAATGGGAAAAACAGGTGGTCGGGAACTGAATTACATCTCCGATGTTGACGTCATTTTTGCAACGGATGAGAGTGATTCGATTAACGATGCAACCCAGATAGCCCGCGGCCTCATGCGGGCCTGCGGCGCCATTACCGCTGAAGGTTCCATCTGGGAAGTTGACGCTGCCCTTCGGCCAGAAGGCAAGCAGGGTGCATTGGTCCGCACGGTTGAGTCCCACGTTGGCTATTACGAACGTTGGGCTAGCACGTGGGAATTTCAGGCACTCCTCAAAGCCAGATTTGTTGCGGGTGACACAAGAGTCGGCGAGGAGTACATTCATGGAGTTCAACCATTTATTTGGGCCGCTGCTGACCGTGACGGTTTTGTCAGTGATGTCCAAGCAATGCGCCGCCGGGTCGAAGAAAATGTGGATCCATCTGTGGCTGATCGTGAAATAAAATTGGGCCCTGGTGGCCTGCGCGACATTGAATTCTCGGTCCAGTTACTGCAACTCGTACATGGACGCAGTGACGTTCTCATTCGGAGTAGTAACACGATCGACGCCCTTCGAACACTCGGCATGTGGGGGTACGTCGGTCGCAACGAAGCAGCCAAGCTCGAACAGTCGTATCGCTTTCTGCGTACTCTCGAACACCGCATCCAACTACGCCACCTGCGCCGAACGCACACTATGCCAACGGATCACGACGAACTACGCGTGATTGCACGCAGCATGGGGATCACCAGCGACCCGGCCACGACCCTCATTGACCAGTGGACCCGCAATCGCACCGAAGTGCGTCGAATCCACGAGAAGTTGTTTTACCGACCACTGCTTAATGCGGTAGCAGGTCTTGACGCCACTCAAGCCCGTCTCGGCAGCGCGGCCGCAACCGATCGCTTGCGTGCACTTGGCTTCCTGGACGCGGCAGGTGCACTGCGAAATATTGAGGCATTGAGCAGCGGTGTCAGCAGGCGAGCCAATATTCAACGCACGTTGTTGCCGGTCATGTTGTCTTGGTTTGCGCAGGCCCCATTTCCTGACACGGGCTTAAGTGCATTCCGGGCGGTCAGTGACGAGGTGGGGTCAAGCCACTGGTACCTGCGACTTTTGCGTGATGAATCACTTGTTGCGCAGCGCCTGGCTTACTTGTTGGCGTCAAGTAAATACGTGACGGACCTTGTTCGGAAGGCGCCCGAATCCATTTCGATGCTCGCGCACAACGAAGACTTAGTTTCCCCTCTCCTCGCCCCAGAAATCGATTCGGTCGTAAAGCGCCATCAAGACCCGGAGCGAGCCGTCTCATCCCTTCGGGCAATTCGGCGACGTGAACTTTTTAGAGCGAGTTCAGCGAACGCATTGCGCTTGACCGATATTCGTACGGTTGGTCAATCCCTGACCGACGTCGCTGAAGCAACAATTGGTGGAGCCCTCACCAGCGTCACCCGCAATGATTCAGATGTCCGCGTCGCTGTCATTGGCATGGGTCGTTTTGGTGGTTGTGAACTTGGTTTTGGTAGTGACGCGGATCTGATGTTTGTCTATGAATCGGTTGCTGGCGCGGATCCGGAAGGAGCCGCGAAGAGCGCGTTTGCCCGTGTCAATCAGATGCGCAATTTACTGAGTGCACCAGCGGATGAGCCCCCATTGGAAATTGATGCCGATTTGCGTCCAGAGGGGAAAAGCGGACCCCTGCTTCGCTCACTTGAGTCATTTGCCGCCTACTATGAAAAATGGTCGTCTCCCTGGGAAGCGCAGGCCCTGCTTCGCGCTCGAACTGTGGCTGGGGACGCGGACCTTGGTGGGCGATTTGAACAACTCATTGCCCCCGTGCGCTATCCAATCGGAGGACTCAGTCCGGGTGCCTTACTCGAGATGCGAAAGCTCAAGGCCCGTATGGAAACGGAGCGACTGCCGCGCGGGATTGACCCCAACCGGCATATCAAACTGGGGCGGGGTGGATTAAGTGACGTGGAATGGACAATTCAACTTGTGCAACTGCGGCACGGTCATGAATTTCCTGCCTTGCAGACAACCCAAACTTTGCAGGCGCTCGTCGCCGCGGAGCAGGCTGGGTTGATGACCAGCCGGGATTCGGTCATCCTGGCGGAGGCGTGGACGTTGGCGAGCGAGGTGAGAAATGCCATTGTGCTGGTCAAAGGCAAATCAAGTGATGTGCTTCCTGTTGATATTCGCGACCTCGCGGCAATTGGTTACCTCATGGGATATCAGCGTTCGCGCGTGGGACAACTCGAGGAGGATTATCTTCGGGCAACGCGAAGGGCGCGCGGTGTGACCGAGCGAATTTTTTACGGTAACGTGCAGTGAATGAAAACGACGTTGCGAGGCTCAACGGTTGCGATGTCACTCGCGGGCCTGTTGTCACTCGGAAACCTGAATGTCATTGCTCAGGCGGTCAACGCGCCGGACGGTCTCACTCCCCAAAAAACAACTGCGCCTTCGGGTGCGCTGTCTCCCGTTTTTCCATTCTGTTCGTGGTGGATTGAAACGTCAACGACCTCAACCAATATCGCATTCCCCGATACCAACGCGGCGTACTGGACCACGCCTTTTTCGTTGACCGGTGGCGATGTCACCATCACCGGTGACTACATTGACGCACGATATTTCTCAATTCAGGTGTACAACCAACAGGGACAATTATCCGACGGATCTACATCTTTGGCCGATTACGAGATCGCGCCGCTAGCCGGATCAACGAATCCGTGGTCAACCGGGATTTACCCCGCAGACACACCCCAAGCTTTCCAAGTTACAGTTTCATCGAACTCCGCTGCTGGCTCAAATGTTTTGTCAATGCCTGACACGGGAACCATTGGGTTTGTCATGTTGCGGGTCTATATTCCTGACGCGTTGCCATTCCCGCAACCGATTTTTAACACATCTCAGGCCCCTGCGCCAAGCATCCCTGACGCATTTTCCCTCATAGCCGGGCACCTTCCGTTAATAAGTGTCTCAACGCCAAATGGCGCCGCGGACTTGCCAACGTGTTCATCCACTCAGGGCGCTGCGCTGACGCATCCATCGCTCACAGGAGCCACGGGGAGTCCTTTCACAGGCTTAACAGCACTTCGGGGGGAGACATCAAGCGCGCCTCGATTGAAGTTTTTTAGAACCGCAAGTAGCACGACTCCCTATCCAAATGCAGAAAGTGCCTACGCGGCAGCGGTTTACAAAGTGCGTCCGGGTGAAGCAGTCATCGTTCGCGCTGAATTACCGACAACCCCCTGGAACACGCCAGGTACATCATGGCAGGGATCGAATCCCGTGCAGTGGCCATTAAATGGTGATTCAAACACCTTTCAACTGAGGTACCTGTCCTTTTGTAGTTACCTCGACAAACCTCCTTATCCGGTCGTAAGTGTTGACGATGGCTGCGCCACCGATACCCAGATTCGCACCGCCATGGACGGAGATCCATCGTCGATCGCGATTGTTACCCGGCCCAAGGAGCGCCCAACGGTCGAGGAAGTCGGATCGAACTTCATCTGGTTGCCCGCCTCGAATTCGCGAGCCGACCAAGTGTTTGCTATTCGGAATATGTTGGCAAGTACGTCATTTGCGCAATCCGTCACACGTGTTCCAGCTCCAGAAGAGGGTTCGGTTGACCCCGCACTTACTCAAAGTGTGATGGGCGACTACTACCCGATCGCGTATCATTGCAATATTAAAGTACTAAAAAAGGTCGGCCCGATCAAATGTCGTGGAAAATTTCCGGTTACCGCGCAGAATTAAATCTTCACCCAAAGGAAGACCTATGCAGGGAGGTCGATCATGATTCGTTTCGCGATTGCTGCTGTGGTCCTGGCATTCCCCGTAACTCTTG
>JBDNFV010000153.1:0-8456 GCA_041689635.1 Candidatus Nanopelagicales bacterium
AACAGGTTGGGTCCCCCGGCCCGGAACCAGATGTTCGTCAGAGGGGGAATCGGTCCCGTCAGCCAGATGGATGTGCTGCAGTCGCTGCCCGAATTCTCGGATCATTTCAATCGGATCAGTTCGTGAAACCGCCGTGTGCGAAAAATCCAGGGTGACATTTTCATAATCCTGTTTTCTAATGTCCCAGTCGGGAGCATAGGCGGGGAATGATCCAGGACCTGCCCGCCACGGGTACATATTTTCTACCGTGAAAGCCACCGGTGAATTTGTATTGAGTTCGGCGATCCCCTTTTCAAAATTTTTTGCATAGTCACGCTGCCACCGAAATGGTGGGTGAACGACGACGCTGGTAGCACCCACTAATTCGGCCACCTCGCGTGCCTTATCAAGTTTTCCCCACGAGTCGGTGCCCCAGACCCGCTGAGTGACTAATAAGCACGGAGCATGCAGGGAAAGGATCGGAAGTTGATAATGCTGAACGAGATTTCTCAATGCGGTTGAATCTTGACTCGTTGAATCCATGCCGACCATCACTTCAACACCGTCATAACCGGTGAGCACGGCGAGTTCAAATGCGGCCGCGGTGGACTCCGGAAAAACCGATGACGTTGACAGGCCAATTTTCATGATGCGCGCCGCAGTCGGTCGGTGACTTTGGTCGCAATCCCGACAGCGACTGCCCCAATAGCACCAACAGTTATCGAAATAATACTGTAACGCTCCGGCCCCAGGGATAACGCAAAAAAGTTTGAAAGAAATGGTATGTAAAGAACGGATACGAACGCCGCAATCATCAGACCGACGAGTCCCAGCCTGATCGCATTCAGCGGTCGAGCCGATTGAGCGAGCACCGCAATTGTCACGATGAATAGGGTGATGGTCGCCGCTGACTGTGCATTAAAGATCGGTTCACCGAAATAGAGTGCCACACCGTAACTGGTGAAGGACGCGCTCGCGGCGATTACCCCGGCCGGTATGGCAAAAAGTAGTACCCGACGAAAGAAACCAGGCCGGAATCTTTCAGTGTTTGGCATGAGCGCAAGGAAGAAACCTGGGATCCCGATTGTCAGCGCACTCACCAGAGTTAAATGTCGAGGAAGAAACGGGAAGGCAACCGCGAAAATAATCGTAGCACCGCTCACGATCATGGCGTAAAAACTCTTCGTCACAAAGACGTCGGCGACGCGTTCAATATTTCCGAGCACCTTGCGCCCCTGCGCCACCACACTCGGCATAACCGACCACTGGTCGTCAAGCAAAACTAATTGCGCGACCGCACGCGTTGCCCCCGAACCCGAGCCCATTGCGATTCCTAGATCAGCACTTTTCAGGGCTAACACGTCATTGACCCCGTCGCCCGTCATAGCAACAGTTTTTCCACGCGCATGGAGTGCCTCAACCATTCGTTGCTTTTGCGCGGGAGTTACTCGACCAAAAACATTTGTGGTCGCGAGTATCTCGGCGATTTCATCGATGCTTTCTGGGAGATTGCGGGCGTCGTATGGGTGATCTGCACCCGGGACACCCGCCTGGCCGGCAATTGCTCCCACAGTCTCAGCGTTGTCACCGGAGATTACTTTGACATTGACGCCTTGACTCAGAAAATATGTGACCGTCGCAGCAGCGTCGTGGCGGAGTGTCTGGCTAATCACAACCAGTGCCACGCAGGTAAGCGCACCGAGTTCTTCATCGGAGCTGATGCTCACTGATCCTTTTGCCAAGACCAGAACCCGGGCACCCGTTGCGGCGCACTTATTTGCCTTATCCAGCATTTCGGAATTCTTCGGATCGACCATTTCTGGAGCGCCAAGGATCCAGGAGCCTTGGTCAACAAATGTCGCACTAGACCATTTACGTGCGCTGGAAAATGGCACGGATTCAGTTAATTGCCAACCCGGGTTCGAATAATGCGAGGCAACCGCGGTCAGAGTGGGATTTGCATTTGGCGCAGAAGACGCGACTGCACCCAAGGCAGCCTCAATATCAATTAAGGCCACGGAACCGAGTGAAATTGTTTCCTGGACCTGCATTCCGGGTTCGGTCAGGGTTCCGGTCTTATCAGCGCAAACTGTGTCGACTCGAGCCAAGACTTCAACAGCTGGCAACTCTTGCACCAGCACCCGTTGTCGGGCGAGGGAAACGACGGCTACCGCCATTGCGATCGAAGTCAAAAGGACCAGACCCTCAGGAATCATGGTAACCACGCCAGCGATGGTTCCCCTGATTGATTCATCGAGCGGCAACTTTGCGCGGATAAATTGCGACAGAAAAAGAGCAATGCCAAAAGGAAGTAGGAAGTAGGAAACGTATTTAATAAACTTGTTGATTGAGTCACGAAGTTCTGAATTCGTGGTTTGAAATTGCTTAGCCGCTTGCGTGAGACCAGCCGCAAATGAGTCACGGCCAACCTTGGTCGCCCGCATGTATCCGTCACCCGCCACCACGAAAGAGCCACTCATGACGAAATCTCCGACATGTTTGTCAACCGGATCGGCTTCACCGGTGAGGAGGCTCTCATCAATTTCTAGGCCCTGGGATTTTTCGATTTCCCCGTCAACGACCAGTTGGTCACCCGTTCTAAGGACAATGAGATCACCGAGCACAATCTCACTCGCACTTATTTCTTGATCCGATCCGTCGCGCCGCACGAGGGGCTTTGCTTTACCAATCACCGCTAGTTTTTCAAGTGCTCGCGAGGCCCGGTACTCCTGAATCGTTCCAATGAGTGTGTTGGCCACAATCACAATACCGAAAAGGGAATCCTGCCATGGAGCAACTACCAACATGACGATCCACATTGATCCGAGTAAAAAATTGAACCAGGTCAAGGTGTTTGCTTTGATGATGCTGGTGAGACTCCGAGAGTTTGAATCTGGGACAACATTTGTTTGACGAGCGGCAATGCGCTGATCAACTTCGGCTCGAGTTAGTCCAATAAAATGAGAGGTATCGGCACTATTCGGGTGCCCAAGACTCATGTCACCACGTTACCCGAACAACAGATCCGACACCTACTCAAAGGTGCCCGTGCTGCAAACTATTACTTGCTGACCTAGGCTTCCATGGTGCCTGAAGTACCCCTTGATTTTCCAAGAGCCTGGGTCGAGTTCGTCGACCCCGCCGACGACAACCAGCTGATCAGATGCGATCTCACCTGGCTAATGTCCAAGTACAACTGCATTTTTGGCCGGGGCTGCAAAGGTATTGATGCAGAGCGGCCCGATGCTGGATGCTGCAACCATGGTGCTCATTTTTCGGAAAAGAAGGACGAGAAACGAGTAGGTAAATGGGTCAAGAAACTCACCCCCGAACTCTGGGAGAACTACGAAGCTGGCCACGAAAAATTGGGGTGGACCGAGAAGGAAGACGGAGCCGATAAAACTCGAGTCGTCAATGGCGCTTGTATTTTTCATAACTCGGAAGACTTTGCCGGTGGGTATGGCTGTGCTTTGCATCATTTAGCCGAGAAAGAAGGTGTCCATTTCATTGAGACCAAGCCAGATGTCTGCTGGCAACTTCCTCTGCGCCGCTCATATGACAATGTGACCTACGAAGATGGCCGTGAGCGCGCCGTCGTTGTTTTAGGTGAATACGACCGTCGAGGTTGGGGTGCCGGTGGCGCTGATTTTGATTGGTATTGCACGGGCAACACGGAGGCACATACCGCAAGCGAACCGGTCTACATCAATTCAAAAGTTGAAATTGTGGCTCTGATCGGGGCTCCCGCCTACGAAGAACTGGCTCAATTGTGCCGCGACCGCGACGAAGTCCTGAGAGCTTTTAATCAACGGGGTAAAAAGTCAGACGCAACTGCCAGAATTGGATTGTCAATTCATCCCGCTGACCCGCAGGGCTAACACTCAGGACTCAATATGGCAAAAAGCACCACGAAAACACCCCAGTTCCGATGCACCGAGTGCGGTTGGGCCACCGGCAAATGGGCTGGGCGTTGCGGCGAATGTCAGTCTTGGGGCACGGTCGAAGAAGTTGGGGTGATCACGGCCACCACCAAAGCAAGGGCAACGACATCTCCAGCGCTCGCTATTAGCGCCATTGACATATCGTCGGCCCAGTCTCAAAGTACCGGGATCAGCGAATTCGATCGGGCACTTGGTGGTGGATTTGTTCCCGGGGCCGTCCTCCTCCTCGCGGGTGAGCCAGGGGTCGGCAAATCAACACTGCTCCTTGCCGTTGCTGCCCAATGGGCGCGACTGGGTCACAAAGTCCTTTACCTAACGGGTGAAGAGTCGGCCGCCCAGGTTCGATTGCGAGCCGAGCGAATCAATGCTCTTTGCGACTCACTCTTTCTCGCGGCCGAAACCGACCTTGGTATTGCCCTCGGTCACATTGAACAGACCGATCCATCACTTCTCATCGTTGACTCGGTTCAAACAATCTCCAGCGCCGACATCGACGGGGTTGGCGGCGGGGTCACCCAGGTCAAAGAAGTCGCGGCATCACTCATCCGAGCGGCGAAATCAAGGAACATGACGACGGTGCTGGTTGGCCATGTGACAAAAGATGGAAGTGTGGCCGGCCCTCGGGCCCTCGAGCACCTCGTTGACGTTGTGCTCCAATTCGAAGGTGACCGGCATGGACCATTACGCCTAGTCCGTGCGGTAAAAAATCGTTATGGTCCGGCTGATGAAATCGGCTGTTTTGAGTTGACCGAAGACGGCATTCACGGATTGCCCGACCCCAGTGGACTTTTTCTCGGAGATCGAACCCACCCGGTACCAGGAACCTGCGTCACCATCACGGTCGAAGGGAAACGACCACTGGTAGCGGAGGTTCAAGCACTTATCGCTCCGTCTAGTTCACCACAACCCCGTCGAGTAACCAGTGGGTTGGACTCCTCTCGGACCGCCATGATGCTCGGCATCCTGGAACGTCGAGCGGGCCTCAAACTCTCAACCGCGGATTGCTTTGTTGCCACGGTCGGCGGTATGCGACTCCTTGAACCCGCTACCGACTTGGCGACCGCGCTTGCCATTGTTAGTAGCGTCAAAGACATTTCACTTCCCAGCGGGCTGGTAGCGATCGGTGAACTCGGGCTCGCTGGAGACATTCGTCGAGTTACCGGCCTGGAACGCCGACTGGGCGAGGCCGCCCGCCTCGGCTTCACGGATGCAATTATTCCAACGGGTGCAACCGTTAAAACCCAAGGAATAACGACCTATCCGGTGTCCAATATCGGCCAAGCGGTGGCCATTATGACCAAACTCACGGCAGACTCACAATCGGAAGGCGTCCCGGATTTCTAGTTTTTGTTCGTCATAGCAAATGGCACCGATTCACCGAAAACATTGAGATTACGGCCAATGACTTCATAGCGGCCCGCTTTGGCCGCAGCACTGATATCCGGGCAGCCCGGTTCACTTAATTGACCATTCCACGTGATGGTAGACCCTACCTTGTCACCCGGCTCAAGAGTGACAATCTTTGTTTTCTTCGTTGCCGAACAATCATCACTTGACCAGACGTGATATCCGCCTGATTTGACCTCAAGTTCATTGGCCTTTGGTCCCACATCACGCAAACAAGGCACACTGCCCGTATTTTCAATTGACAAGGACAGCACCGGTTCCTTACCAACTTTGTACGTTGAAGAATCGGTTGATGCCTCAACGAGAATTGCGGAATCAACGCAGTCAATTGGGTCCGTTGTGACGGGAGTCAGCACGGTATTTGGATCAATTGATTCGGTAGCCACAACCGTTGGTTCGACAACCGGAGTTTGCGTCGTTCTTCCACCGGCGACCGCACCGAAGACCCAGATCACACCGAAAAGCACAAGCAGCACGATCACGAGAACTGCTGCCCGACGGACCCAATAAACACTCGGGGACTCGGGGCCGATCGGCTGCATGCTCACGACTCCACAGTAATGCGGCCCGGGTGCGGCATGACACGATCCCCGGGTGAGCACCCCGCATCCTGACCCGAATTCGATCATTTCCTGGTTTTCCGCCGAGGCCAGAATTCTTCCTTGGAGAAACACCAGTCCATGGGGCGTCATGGTCAGCGAGTTCATGTTGCAGCAGACACCGGTGAAACGGGTCGAACCCAGATGGGAGCATTGGCTTAGCCGCTGGCCGACACCTGCCGATCTTGCGGCAAGTTCGGTTGCCGAGGCCATCCGGAGTTGGGAAAACCTGGGTTATCCTCGCCGAGCGAAACGGCTGCACGAAAGCGCCGTAATAATCACGCAGCGATTTGACGGAGAGGTCCCAAAAACATTTGAAGAACTCATTTCCCTGCCCGGAATTGGTGAATACACCGCAAATGCAATCCTGGCGTTTGCATTTAACCAAAGGACAATTGTCCTGGATGTAAATGTTCGCAGGGTGTTTGCACGTGCTTGGCTAGGCCAATCCCACCAAGCGCCCACTATCTCAGCAATTGAACGATCCCTCGCGCATGACCTACTACCCGTGAGTGATCGGCATGCAGCACGGTGGTCAGCGGCGTCCATGGAGTTTGGTGCACTGATCTGCACAGCGCGTGACCCATTGTGCGAAAAGTGTCCAATCGTCAATGATTGCAATTGGTTTTCCCTGGGGAAGCCGGCTTCCACTATTCCAAAAAAAAGCCAAGCGCAATACGAAGGAAGCCTACGACAAGAACGCGGGCGGATCTTGAAAATCCTGCGCGAGAATCAAAGTACATCCAGCATCGAGGATCTTGCAGAGCAATCCCCGGATCCAGAACGCTTGGAAACCGCACTGGGTCAATTACTAACAGAGGCCATGATTGCCGAGACTGGAGGAAATTACAGTTTACCGAACTCGTAACAATTCTTGCCCACCATTTGATCTAATAATGATCCGCTCACCAACAGGAGCTTGCAATAAGACGTCAACCCACATCGGTCCTGAACTGGCATTTTCCGGACAAGTGCTACTTCTCGGGCCACTGAGTGTCACTGCTATATCAATTTCACTCGGTGATTCAACGGCGCTAACAACGAGGTCTTGGTCTGGGCAAATTCCCGACGGAGGTGGCGTGACATTTATTTGGATGACGTCCTCGTCCACGGTTGGACGGTAACCTGCGGGCTGTAATTCTTCGCTGACGTAGCCGAGGAAAGAAAAAGGACCATTTCCGGAGACAAAACCCCAAATGAGGAGCAGCAGCGACAAACCAAACGTGATGGCAATGAGAAAACCGGCCCAGCGTGGAAAACCACGTTTGGGCCGGTCAAACTCGTTGAGACCTGGAATGAGCGGTCCGCCGCTCACTCAAAGCCTCCACTGTTCATGGGTGGAGGGTAACAGTTATCCGGTTGCTTCAACCGGAGGTGAATCGGGGAGTACCTCCCGCGGGGTCGAGGCAAAGGTGAACTCGCGAGTATCACCTTCACCTTCAACGTCAACCACCACGATATTGCCCGGAAGCAGATCTCCGAAGAGCATTTTCTCACTCAATGGATCTTCGAGGTCGCGCTGAATCGTGCGTCGTAGTGGACGAGCCCCCAAGGCTGAGTCGTAGCCGCGCTCGGCCAACAGATCCTTGGCAGCGGTGGTGAGCTCGATGTCAATGTCCTTTTCCAGCAGGCGCTTTTCCAGGCCGGCGATCATCAGGTCAACGATCTCAACAATCTCGTTCTTGCTCAACTGATGGAATACAACGACGTCGTCGATTCGGTTAAGGAACTCGGGGCGGAAGTGCTGCTTGAGTTCCTGCTGAACCTTGGCCTTCATTTGCTCATATGCGCTGTCTTCATTGCCGTCGGGAGCAAACCCCAAGTTTTGTCCCTTTGACACGTCACGACTACCAAGGTTTGTGGTCATAATGATCACGGTGTTCTTGAAGTCAACGACCCGGCCTTGCGAGTCGGTCAGACGGCCTTCTTCCAACACTTGAAGCAGTGAGTTGAAAATGTCTGGGTGGGCCTTTTCAACTTCATCGAAAAGGACAACGCTGAACGGCTTACGGCGCACTTTTTCGGTCAACTGACCGCCGTCTTCATAGCCAACGTAACCCGGGGGTGAGCCAAAGAGTCGAGAGGCGGTGTGCCGCTCACTGTATTCGGACATATCCAGTGCGATGAGTGCATCCTCCGTGCCGAAGAGGAACTCGGCCAGAGTCTTGGACAGCTCGGTTTTACCGACACCCGAAGGCCCAGCAAAAATAAATGAGCCGCTGGGACGCTTGGGGTCTTTCAACCCTGCCCGTGTCCGACGGATGGACTTGGACAATGCCTTGACGGCTTGCTCCTGACCAATCACGCGGTGATGCAGTTCATCTTCCATGCGAAGCAGCCGGGCGATGTCGTCTTCGGAGAGGTCTGACACCGGGATACCGGTCATTAGTGCCAGGACTTCGCCGATTAACTTCTCGTCGACTTCAGCAACGACGTCGAGATCCCCGGCTTTCCATTCCCGCTCGCGTTCAGCACGCGCGGTCAGCAGGTTCTTCTCATCGTCGCGCAATGCGGCTGCTTTTTCAAAATC
>JBDNFV010000154.1:0-6135 GCA_041689635.1 Candidatus Nanopelagicales bacterium
GGAAATACCCAACCCGGGTCAAGTGCGCCAATTTAGCCTGGCAGGCGTTACGCAACGCCCTCGAAGAGAGCGCCACCACCGAAGACTCCGGACGGAGTAAACGACCATGAACTCAGGCGGCTACAAAAGTATTGAACTCACACACAGTTGCCAGGCGACGGTGATCCCGGGCGGGCAGCCGATGCTGCTTGAGCGAGGCGAGCAGGTCATCGTGACGCAGACCTTGGGCGCCAGCGTGACCGTACAGACGCAATCGGGATACCTGGTCCGGATTAGTGCCGAGGACTCCGCCGCGCTCGGACTGAGCGAGGCCACCGCTGAAGCAATTTTCGTAGAAGGACAACCATTCGACCTAGATCAGGTAATCCAACAGCTCAAGAATGTTTTCGACCCCGAGATCCCCATCAATGTCGTGGACCTGGGATTGATTTACTTCTGCGAAGCGGAGCAGCTCCCCGATGGCACCCACCGCGTCGAGATCAAGATGTCCATGACCGCTCCGGGCTGCGGCATGGGAGATGTGCTCAAGGAGGACGCCCGCGATGCGGCCCAGTCGGTTCCGGGCGTCAGCGACGTTGACGTGGAGCTTGTCTGGGACCCACCCTGGGGCATTGATCGAATGTCGGAGGCTGCCAAACTCCAACTCGGAATGTTCTGATCGGGAGCTTTACGGGGTCCAGCGGATACTGCTTACGTCGCCGCATATCACCGGATTAGCTCGGATTAGCATGGCTTAGCATGGAGTCCGTCACGTCGATGTGGGGAGGGCACTGATGTCAGACACTGTGATCGTGGCTGGGAATAACGGTGGGCTCGAATCTCCGACAGGTGTGCTTACTGACACCCGGAACCGTCCACTGCGCGATCTTCGTATTTCGGTCACCGATCGGTGCAACTTTCGGTGCGTTTACTGCATGCCGAAGGAGATCTTCGGCAAGGACTTCACGTTCTTGGGGCGAGCCGAACTGTTGAGCTTCGAAGAGATAACCCGAATCGCACGGATCGCTGTGGGACACGGGGTCGAGAAAATCCGACTGACCGGCGGCGAACCACTGCTGCGCAAGGGGCTAGAGGAACTTGTTGGGATGCTTGCCGGGCTCATAAGACCCGACGGCGGTAACATCGATATTGCGCTGACCACCAACGGATCGGCGCTGGATGTCAAGGCGCAGGCACTCAAAGCCGCTGGTCTCAAGCGGGTGACCGTCTCGCTCGACTCGTTGGACGATGCGACCTTTAAGGCGATGAACGACGTGGATTTCCCGGTTGCGAAGGTTCTGAATGGCATTGACGTCGCCCACGAGGTCGGCCTAGGCCCGATCAAGATCAACATGGTGGTCAAGCGCGGTCAAAACGATGAACACATTGTGGCAATGGCACGGCATTTCAAGGGTTCGCCATATATTTTGCGCTTCATCGAGTTTATGGATGTCGGCACCAGCAACGGCTGGCAGTTAGGAGAGGTGGTGCCGTCCGCGGAAGTTGTCAGCCGGATCAACGCCGAGCTACCTCTAGAGGAAGTTGCGCCGAACTATAACGGCGAGACCTCCGTGAGATGGCGCTACCGCGATGGTAGCGGCGAAATTGGAGTGATCTCCAGTGTCACCCAATCGTTCTGCCATTCCTGCACGCGGGCTCGGATCTCCACGGAAGGCAAGCTGTTCACCTGCCTGTTCGCCACAGACGGCCACGACTTGCGTGCCCTGATGCGCGGTGGATGCTCAGATGAACAACTGTCCTCTGTCATGTCCCATATTTGGCGAGAGCGCACGGATCGCTATTCGGAGTTGCGCAGTGCGATAACCAACGAGCTTCCTGTGACAGGAAAAAAGAAGATCGAGATGTCCTACATTGGCGGATAAGCGCAGCTGATGTGGACGGGATGCGTCGCGGCTTACTTGGGCGCAAGCATCACGGGTGAACCGGTTCATATCGGGTACCGGTGGCTTGTACGTGGTCAGGACTGATGATCTTCGCGACCACATTGAGAGACCCTCACCGAACCGGTGCGAACCGTCAATGCCACAGTGCGCTGTGGAGAATCGTCGAGCCGTGGTCATCATGTCGGGAGGCGACGCGGTCAGCCCTTTCACCACCCCGGATCAGGCGTGCGCTACCGGGCTTGCCGCGGGCAACACCGACACCGCAATGCGATCCCACCTTTTGGCCCAGGGATATCGCGTTTTTACCGCGCCGGCAATGAACGCTCGCACCGAGGTGCGTGACCCCGCGCCTGAGTCATTCGGCGCGTTCGGTGGCATGCCCGTTGTCCTTCCCTCCCACCTGACCGTGAACTCGCTGGGTGACATTGACGCTGCGGGCGAGCACCTAGCCCGATTCATCGGGTACCTTCATGCGGAGTACGGAGTTGACGAAGTGGACTGGATCGGTCACTCCAACGGCGGCCTATTCGCCCGGGCGGCGACACGTGTACTGCAGGAAACGGGTGCCCCGGTGAAGGTGCGTTCGCTGACGACTCTCGGCACACCGTGGCTGGGTTCGGTGCCGCTGCGATATCTGACAGGTGAGATCACAATGGCCGATGCCGGCAGCGACCCCATCATCGAGTCTTTATTCAAGGGCCTAGCGGAGCAGGCAGCGCAGGCAGATCTTGGGCTTGTGCGAGAGAACACCGAGCACTATCTGGGTGGCCCGGGTGGTTGGAACGCTGCGCAGGAGGGGGTGCTGGCCGGCATCCCGGTACTGATGGTTGCGGGCACCTACTTCGACGGTTACCCGGGTGACCCGACCGTGTGGCCGCTCGACGGTCTGGTCTCGCGGCACAGCGCGCTGGCGATGGCCGTGAGCGTGGAAGTTCTACCCAAATATCGTCGTCTGGAGTTCCCCGTTACGCACAGTATCTTCATCTGCAACGTCGCGGGCTTGGCTTGGGAGACCGGGATGACATGGAATCCCGAGGTACTAGCGGCGGTGTCCGACTTCTTGGCCGAGGTTACCCACTAATGGCGTGACCGCAGAGCGCGACGGTGGAATCGATTTACCCTGATCCGGGTTCAGTCGATCGTGGTGGTGATCGCTGGTTGTGACTCCGCGCGCTCGACAATGTGTTTGGCCATGGGCGGGAATACGAACGCGTGAAAAGGTGCAACCGACCACCAATATGCGTGCCCGGCCAAAGACTTGGGCCAATAAACAGCACGCTGGGTGAGCTTGGATCCGCCATTTTCACCGGCGGTCACCACAAATTCCAGCCAGGCCCGACCGGGCATTTTCATTTCCGCTCGGAGCCGCAGCAACTCCGGGGCCTCCCTTTCCTCAACTCGCCAGAAATCAACCGCCTCACCCACATGTAAAACGTGCGGGTCACGTCGACCACGCCGAAGTCCAACCCCACCGACGAGTCGGTCGATAAAGCCGCGCACTTCCCACAGAAGTTTTGCTGAATACCACCCGTTGTCACCGCCAATGCAGTCGACGGCTGCCCACAATTCTTGCGGGGTGGCGCTGGAATCTAGGACCCGAATATCTTCATAGAGGGTTCCACCGGCCCAGTCCGGATCACTGGGTAGCGGTTGGCTGGGGACACCTGGAGTGCTGGCACTCGACCACCGGGTGGTCACTTGGGCGTCTTGGATCCGGGTCAGCGCCAGTGCGACCGCTTGGTCAAATGGCAGTAGACCCTCGGGGGGATCGGGGATAAACTTTTTGATATCACTTTCCAAACACACAGACGGGTATCGCAGGGATTGCACGAGTGGCCGCGCAATGGCGCGTGGCACGGGAGTGACCAGTCCAACCCAGTGGCTGGAGAGTTTAGGTGTCAATAAATTGATCGGCAAAATCAAACGCCGAGGTAGACCCGCGACCTTGGCGTATCTCTGCATCATGTCTTGGTAAGCCAAAACGTCAGGTCCACCAATGTCAAAAGTCCTACTGACTTCCGGGGGTAATTCAGCAGCCAAGACGAGATAGCGGAGAACATCTCGTACCGCGATCGGCTGAGTTTGGGTTCGGACCCATCGGGGGGTAATCATGGCGGGGAGCCGCTCGGTTAAGTAACGGAGCATTTCAAAGGAGGCCGAGCCAGACCCAATAATGACCGCGGCACGCAACTCGATCGTGGGAATACCAGAGTCGTGCAAAATACGACCAACGTCGACTCGGGATCGCATGTGGGGGGACATTTCTGCAGTGGGCAGGTCAGGTGCCAATCCGCCGAGATACACGATCTTTTTAATGCCGGCATTTTTTGCGCACTGGGCGAAATTTTCGGCAATGCGACGCTCTTCGCGTTCTAAATCTTTTCCTTCTTGAAGTGAGTGCAGAAGGTAGTACGTAACGCTGACTCCTTGCATTGCTGTTCCCAATGACTCGGGATCACCTGCGTCACCGGCTGCAATTTCGATCTGATCGGCCCACGGGAAGTCTCGTAGCCGCTCGGGGTGTCGGGCAAGTGCTCTCACGCGCGCGCCACGTTGGACGAGCTCCCGAATAAGTCGACCACCGACATACCCGGTCGCACCGGTGACGAGGTAGATCGGTCGCAGATCCTGCACCACATCAGAGTTTTCCATGGCCCTATTGTGTCGCGCTTTCACCCATGGCGCGATGGAGGTCGCTCACGGACAGCAAGGTATCGAGAACTAATTTTTGAGTGGACTTCGCTCGGCTCGAATTCGATTATCAAAACGCGAGACGAACCACATGTGGGGAACCGTTAAACCCCACACGATGGCAAGGCCAATCCACAGAATAGTTCCCGATAGTGCAGTTGGACCCCAGAAGAGGGTAAGTCCAATAAGAATTGCGATGAATCCGAGCAGAGATGGAATCCCGATCTTTGTCACGGTCGCGAGTGAACCCAACGTGACCGCACCGGACGTTGCGTTGGCTAATCGAGCGGTGTGCCGGACCGCGTGCCAGAAAGCAAAGTAAACAGCAAAGGCAATAAAGGGTGACACCACAAGTCCCAAAATTGCCACGGTGGACAACTCGAAGGCGCCACGAATCTCGCCTCGAAAAATTAAGGCCGCGATCGTGACCACAATTAAGGTGAGGACGACTCCTCGAGTAATAGTGGTCGCCGGACTGTAGTAGATCAAGGCCAGCCGTGGTTCAAGTGACATGACCGTGCTCAGAGCGGCTGGTGAAGTAAGCGGCAGGAGAACCGGGGCGCTACCAAGTGCCAGTGCATAGAGAATTCGGAATTTACCGGTGACCGGTACTTTTCCTTGAAGTTCTGCGGTGGCTTCAACATCACCCGTGCCGAAATGCCATACGGTCATGGCGAGAACGAGAATAAAACCAAAGACGGGAAAAGCAATGATCACGAGTGCGGCAGATGCAGCAATAGATATGTAGATCACGCCGAGTCGAATCCAGCCCCGCCAAGAAAGTGCATGAACCAAGGTCAGGTTGTCAGCGGCCCCATGCGGGATCCCCAATGCCAAAGCGATGAGAGCGAGGACCGCGGGTATCGGACCAATGTTGGTGGACGTGGCGGTGAATTGGGTCAGCATGCTCACAACAATCGCGCACCACATAAGAATTGGTCCGATATTGAGGATGAACAATTCGGAATTGCGTCGGTGAAGGGGTAGTCGATGGGCCTTCGTGCGTGCGACGTGCATAGGACAAGTTTGGTCTGTGGCCAGCGGACGCGCCACATTGACGCCGATCGTGAAGAATTCTGGGGCTTTCAACAACTCAGACGAACCGACGCAAACAATTCCCCCTGCGCTGGAGACTCGTCTTCCCACACCTCCTGCGCGTACTCGCTGGCGCCAGGTGCACCATCAGCTGGCGCCAGTGAATACAGCATTTCAATCCGGTCGGTCAACGGGGCCGATCACCCATGGCGACGGTGAGAAGCATTCCACTATCCACGCTCGCCGTGAGTGTCAAGGGCCAATGTGGCAACTGCACGAGTGAGCCAGCGGCGAGCTGTATTCCTTCATCCAAATAGCGAGTGATCCGCAGGTTCAATTCGCCTTCGAGGACCAAAATCCAACCTTCTATCGGAGGATGCTCGATTTCCATTGATTTCCCAGCTTGAAGTGCGGTTACTGTCTGCCGCAAAACGCAAGCCTCACCATCGTGCAAGGAAACCGAACTTCGACCTTCGTGGTGTCCGCGGGCGCTCGTGTGAAGATCTGCCACGCTTTTTGACATTGA
>JBDNFV010000155.1:0-2306 GCA_041689635.1 Candidatus Nanopelagicales bacterium
ACAAGATTACTGGTTAGCCCCTAAAGGTCAGCGAATGAGACGGACTCGGCGGCGGCTCCCGGGTGGGTGACTGCTCCGTAACGGGCGGAGCCGACGGTCTGTGCATAGCGCCAGAGAGCTCCACTGCCATTGCCGTGGTCGCGGGGCTTCCACTGCGCGAGACGCGAGTCGAGCGTTTGCTGCTCAACGTGCAGCGTGAGCGTGCCGCCAATAGTGTCAATCTCGATGAGATCTCCATCCTCGATCAGGGCGATCGGCCCGCCGAGCGCTGCTTCGGGCCCGACGTGTCCGACACACAAACCACGGGTAGCTCCGGAGAACCGGCCATCGGTGATCAGCGCTACTTTTTCCCCGTCGCCGATGCCGTAGAGGGCCGAAGTTGTTGACAGCATTTCGCGCATACCCGGGCCACCGCGTGGTCCTTCGTAGCGGATCACCAGAACGTCACCGGCGTTGTAGCGCCGGTTAATGACGGCGTCGAAGGCGTCTTCCTCCCGGTCGAAGCAACGCGCGGGGCCGGTGAACTCTCGAATGTGCAAGCCCGCAACCTTAACGATTGCACCATCGGGGGCCAGGTTCCCCGAGAGGCCGACCAGCCCTCCGGTTGCTGACAGCGGCGAGGTAGCCGGGTATACGACGTCCTGATCCATCGGTAGCTGAATATCCTCAAGATTTTCCGCGATCGTGCGCCCGGTAACGGTGAGACAGTCCCCGTGCAGAAACCCACCGTCAAGCAGGGCCCGCATCACGACTGGGACGCCGCCGATGTCGTGAACGTCTTTGGCCAGGTAGCGTCCGCCGGGCTTGAGATCAGCGATCAAGGGAGTGCGCCGGGAAATCTCGGCCACGTCAAACAGATCGAAGTCGATGCCTGCCTCGTGGGCGAGTGCCGGCAGGTGCAGTGCGGCGTTGGTGGAGCCCCCGGTCGCCGCCACGATCGCAGCAGCGTTTTCCAGCGAGCGACGATCAACGATGTCACGCGGTCGCAGTCCTTGACGCAGCAGCGCCATGACCGCGGCACCGGCCTCATGCGCGTAGCGGTCTCGGGAGTCGAACGCCGCAGGCGGGCTAGCCGAGCCTGGTAACGCCAGACCTATCGCCTCTGAGACGTACGCCATGCTGTTCGCGGTGTATTGACCACCGCACGACCCTGCCGATGGACACGCCACTTCTTCCAGTTCGGTGAGATCGGCGTCGCTCATGGCCCCCGCCGCGTGCAACCCGACGGCCTCGTACACGTCAAGGACGGTCACTTCCCGGCCTTTGAAACGACCCGGCAGGATCGACCCGCCATAAAGGAATACCGACGGCACGTTGAGACGCAGCATGGCCATCATCAGCCCCGGCAGGGTTTTGTCACAACCACCGATACCGACCAAGGCGTCGTAGCAGTGCCCGCGCATCATGAGTTCAACGGAGTCCGCGATCACTTCACGGCTAACCAGTGAGGCTTTCATCCCGGCGTGACCCATGGCGATACCGTCGGTGACCGCGATGGTGGTGAACTCCCTCGCCGTGCCGCCCGCTGCCCCGACCCCTGCCTTGGCTGCTTGCGCCTGACGCCCTAGCGCAATGTTGCACGGCGCCGCCTCGTTCCACGTCGAGACGACCCCGACGAAGGGTTGCCCAATCTGCTGTGGGGTTAAGCCCATCGCATGCAGGAACGCCCGGTGTGGCGCACGGGCCGCTCCGACGGTGGTGTGACGACTTGGCAGACCCGCCTTGTCCGTACCGATGCCTGACTCGCCAAGGTCAGATGGTGCGGAATCGGTTATGTCATTTATGTCCATGAGGGGAATTCTGACAGGGTATATCAATGACCGCTCTTCCGGATCACTCATTCAACCTGCGGTTCCATCTCATCAAAGAGACAACGAAGCCGCCGCGCATTCATCAGGTTCTCAGGTGAGCAATGAATCGATATCCGTAGGGTCATCCTTCGTGGATATAATTCCGATATGTATCAGGGAAACACTCAGGTTGACGGACCCGCGCACGTTCGAGAATTGACCGATCTCACCATCAGTAAAATCAGCGTCGGGCCTTACAACAATAATTCATATTTACTGAGATGCAGGAATACCGATACCCAGGTTCTCATTGATGCCGCAGCCCAACCGGAGCGACTGATCACTTTGATTGGACCCGGGGGCCTGATAAGCATTCTCACCACGCACGGTCATCAGGATCACTGGAACGCGTTGGCAGAGGTCGTGGCCGCCACCGGCGCCCAAACATTCGCGCCCCGAGCCGATATCGAGTTAATCACCGTGCACACCAACCATGCGATGGCTCCGAGTTCAGTG
>JBDNFV010000156.1:0-1663 GCA_041689635.1 Candidatus Nanopelagicales bacterium
CGTGGCACGTACCGCGTTGTGTACTGAATTGATGAACCAGCAAGAATCGTTGACGTGGAATGGATCGGACATCGTGGCGAGGTCTATCGCCCACGGTAGATCATCGGGAATTATTTGTTACTTGACTTAATTTTTGCGCATGGGATGAATTAATGAGCGGTGGACCTCCCGGCGATTACCGATTCGCACGATGAAAATGCGCATAACTTCGCACTCGAGACTGACAATGATTCGGCAGTCACCGACGCGGTATTTCCACACGCGACCTGTTTCAGAACCTTTGAATGCTCGGCCGATGCTGCCTGGGTCTTCGAGCGGGTAAATTCGACCATAGAAAAAGGCAAGATTGCGCCTCGCTATCAAACTCAACTCTCCAAGCCGTAGCGCTTCTTGACTTCTGCAAGTGAAATGGATGCGGATTCCCCGTCGCGATTGGCGAGGCGCCTCTCATGATCTCTCCCATAATGAAAGTTGCGATACAAGTATTGCAAAGGGCAATTTAGCGTAACTTCCCGCGCCACGCCGAAAAGGATTTCACCGAATGTCCGTGTGGCCTTTTCAACCACTGGTAGGGATGGATCTCGGCTAGGTCAGTGAACTTATGGAAGCTGGGAACCGGTGCATAAGTCACGGCCACCGGATTTTGGCGGGCAAACTCATAAGGATCACCCAGGTACACCTGTAGGTCCCGTCGCTGGGCTAAATCTTGCAACGTCTCCAGATAAAAGAAGATGCGCTTTGAAGATAACTGCAACTTTTGTAACGCTGTTTCATTAAAGACAAAAACCGCGGGAAGGTCTGGGTTGGCAACCAACGCCGGATCACTGTCACCTAATGATTCAATCGTGAGCAGAACAAACTCGGGCGTCCTGTTGTTTATTGCGACTGAAGGTCCGGCCGTCCCTTGCGGGTCGGGGTCAGACGTCAGTAGCGGTTCACCCGCTGCTTGGTCGAGTGATTGCTCATCGGGGAAATTTTCAATCGGACAATTATTCTTGAGCTCGCATCCGCCACATAACTGTGGTGCCCTTTTTTGCACCTGCCACCGGGAAAGGCCATACGGCCTCCCATTGCCGGAGCCAACCACCCACTGCCAGCCGGTCAGATTTGCCGCCCGCGATCCATCTATTAATTCGCGATGCATTCGCTCCTGACCGTGTAACCAGCCCGCATGGTTTCGAACGGTCCACTGGGATGCTAGCCACATTCTGGTTTGGTTTACCAACCAACCATCACGATTGAGTTCATCAACCGCGAAATCAACACAGGCCATACCCTTTGGCCAGCCATCTCCGGGTGCATCCCACACCTGTTCGAACCGAAGGTTGTGAAATAGTCCGGTACCCATTCGCGCATAGAGGTGTCGCGAATATTCCTGCCAAAGCAGTTCATCCCGGTATTTTTCACGATCTGCAAACGGCGCTTTTGCGACACGGTTCCACACCTTTTCCAAGGTGAGCAGGTTGTGTCGGATGTAGGGGGAGAGCACCGTGGCGCCGCGAGCTTGAACCGGCAAGACCTCTGATCGATTCTTTGCATACCCTGCGATATCTAAATCGGCTAATGCCTGATCAGCCGCGCTTTGTCCACCAGCAATCGGACTACGACCTCCACCAGAATGCAAACCGTCAAAGTTGTCAGCGAGCAGTTGCTCGGCGTCTAA
>JBDNFV010000157.1:0-3208 GCA_041689635.1 Candidatus Nanopelagicales bacterium
GCCAGGTTCAACATACATTCTCCCCGCGGTGCTCTTCGTTGAAGACGGCAAAGTCACGAGTGATGTAGCCTCACTTGCCAAAGTCACGGTGACCGCCGAAGTTATTGATCACCACCGCGGCGTGAAAATTGATATTCTCAAGTTCAAGAACAAGACCGGTTACCGTCGTCGTCAGGGCCATCGCTCTGAACTGACCAAGGTCAAAGTCACCAACATTGCGGCAGGGAAGTGAACCATGGCACATAAAAAAGGTGCATCCAGTTCTCGCAACGGACGCGATAGTAATGCTCAGCGACTCGGCGTTAAGCGTTTCGGAGGCCAAGAAGTTAATGCGGGCGAAATCATTGTTCGCCAGCGCGGAACTCACTTTCACCCAGGAAACAACGTCGGACGCGGCAAGGATGACACCTTGTTCGCCTTAACCCCCGGAGTTGTCGAGTTCGGCACAGCCCGTGGCCGCCGGGTTGTCAACATTGTCCTGGGAGTGTAATTCTCCAAACATTGTTTTCACCAAGAAGGCGGGTCCATCTGGGCCCGTCTTTTCTCATTTCATGAACCGATAGGCAGGGGTACCGATGGCAACATTCGTTGATCAAACGACAATCCACGCCCACGGCGGTAATGGTGGGCATGGCTGTGCATCGATCTTGCGTGAAAAATTTAAGCCACTGGGTGGACCCGACGGCGGTAATGGGGGTCGCGGTGGCGACGTCATCGCCCTCGTTGACCCACAAGTAACCACGTTAATGGAGTTTCACCACACCCCCCACCGCACGGCTACTAATGGGAAACCGGGTCAGGGTGCGAATCGGCATGGCGCAAATGCCCACGACATTGTGCTGCACGTCCCAGCCGGAACAGTTGTGCGCGACGCCGGTGGTGAAGTGCTTGCAGACTTGGTGATTCCGGGTGAAACGTTCGTGATTGCACGCGGTGGCCGTGGTGGACTTGGTAACGCATCTCTGGCATCTCCCAAGCGCAAGGCTCCAGGCTTCGCATTGCTTGGTGAACCGGGGAGCCACAGCGAGATCGTGCTCGAACTCAAGACTGTGGCAGATGCGGCTCTAGTCGGTTTTCCCAGTGCGGGTAAATCAAGCGTGATCGCGGCCATGAGTGCAGCGCGTCCAAAGATCGCGGACTACCCCTTCACCACCTTGGTCCCCAATCTTGGCGTGGTGACCGCCGGCGACGTTGTGTACACGATCGCCGACGTCCCCGGACTAATACCTGGTGCTAGCCAGGGCAAAGGTTTGGGTCTTGATTTCTTGCGCCATGTTGAGCGTTGCAGCGTGATCATCCACGTCCTTGACTGCGCGACCCTTGAACCCCATCGTGACCCTTTGACGGATCTCAAAATCATTGAATCTGAACTGACGCAGTACGGTGGACTTGATGACCGGCCGCGGCTGGTTGTTCTCAACAAAATTGACGTACCGGAAGCCCGTGATCTCGCCGACATGGTACAGCCCATGATCGAAGAAATGGGCTACCCGGTTTTTGAGATTTCAGCAGTCTCCCATGAAGGACTGCGACCATTAAGTTTCGCAATTGCCGCACTCGTTGCCGAAAAACGTGCCGTCGAGGCAGCAATTGAAATGCCCCGAATCATTCTTACCCCGAAGGCGGTTGACGAATCCGGCTTCACGGTGACCCGTGAACACGAGGGTTTCCGGGTTCGAGGCCACCGTCCCGAGCGTTGGATTCGACAAACGGATTTCAGCAACGATGAAGCGGTCGGCTACCTCGCGGACCGACTAGCGCGACTCGGTGTCGAAGAGGAACTGATCGCTCACGGGGCCACGCCCGGTTGCGCGGTCATGATTGGCCCGGAAGACAATGCGGTGGTCTTTGACTGGTTCCCATCAGTTGGTTCGGCGAGCCAAGGTCCGCGTGGAAGTGATTCGCGTCTTGAGACTCGCACCGAGTACCTGTCCTAATGTCATCGACGCGGACGTCAATTGCGCGAGCAGGTCGCATAGTCGTCAAGATTGGGTCCTCCTCTTTGTCCTCCGCTGGCGGCGGACTCAAAAAAGACGTGGTCGAACACCTCGCTGATGCTGTAGCCCGCCGGCGCAACAGCGGTCATGAGGTCATTGTTGTCTCCAGCGGTGCAATCTCAACCGGGATGCCGGCACTGGGCCTCACCAAACGCCCCAAGGACTTACCAACCCAGCAGGCAGCGGCCAGTGTTGGTCAAGGGATTTTATTGGCTGCCTACACGGCGGCATTCGCACGGCACAACATCACTGTGGGACAGGTCCTTTTAACAAGTGAAGACGTGACACGACGAAGCCACTATCGCAATGCGCAACTCACCTTTGACCGACTACTCGAACTCGATGTGCTGCCGATCGTTAATGAGAATGACACCGTTGCAACCGATGAGATCCGGCTCGGGGACAACGATCGACTTGCAGCGTTGGTTGCCCACGTCACCAACGCTCAAGCACTCATATTGCTCTCTGACGTTGACGGACTCTATGACGGCCCGCCACACCTACCCGACTCGAGACATGTTCCTGAAATCGGCAATTACTCAGAACTGGCCGGCATGCGAATTGGTGGAATTGGTTCAGAAGGAATAGGCAGCGGTGGGATGGCAACCAAAGTTCAGGCGGCTCGAATTGCATCTGCTGCTGGAGTTCCGACCCTTCTTGCCGCAACCAGCCAGATCAGTCATGCATTAGGTGATGCCAGCGTAGGAACGGCTTTCGCGCCAACGGGGAAACGCAGTTCACTGCGGCACCTGTGGCTGGCGCACGCAACGACACCCACCGGATCGGTGATTGTGGATCTTGGTGCGGTCGAGGCAGTGGCCGTGCGCCGGTTATCACTGCTCCCAGCCGGCATTACCCAGGTGACCGGGATGTTCCTTGCCGGTGACCCGGTTGATATTTGCGGACCGGATGGAATCCCATTTGCTCGGGGAATCGTTACCTACGACTCCGCTGAACTTCCGGACGTGATGGGGAAAAACACGAAAGCACTTGCCGCTGAGAGGGGAGCGGCTTATGAACGCGAGGTTATTCACCGCGATGACCTCGTTCTCCTTGAACTATAAGTATTTGCAACGTTAGGCTAAAACCATGGATACCGTTCGAGAAGTTGCCCAGCGGGCGAAAAATGCTGCCCGGGAACTGCGCCTGCTTACGCGGGAGCAAAAAGATGAAGCACTTCGCGTCATCGCGGCCAAGCTCAAGTCCGAGAA
>JBDNFV010000158.1:0-5878 GCA_041689635.1 Candidatus Nanopelagicales bacterium
CCTGCTTTATCAATGACATAGGTGGCGCGGGTTGCAAATCCCTTGTCCTCCAAGAAGGCTCCGTATTCCTTGGAGACATCACCGTGGGGGTAAAAATCGCTTAACAAACTGTGGGTGAAACTTTCCTGTTCTGAGAAAACTTTCAAACTAGGGACCGGGTCACAGGAGATGCTGAGAACCTCAGTGTCATCGTTAATAAAGTCAGCGTGACGGTCACGAATTGTGCACAGCTCGCTGGTGCATAACCCGGTGAAAGCAAATGGATAGAACGTGACAACGACGTTCTTTTTTCCCTCGAAATCGGAGAGGGAAACATTCTCACCAAATTGATTGGACAGGGTAAATGCTGGGGCGTGATCGCCGACACTAAGAGACATGAGGCGAAGACTAACGCTTAGCGCGTGGCGCCACCAATCGAGTCCCCTGCCAATTCTCACCGGCACTGATGGTGCTGGTTTGGCGCAGTCCCGCAGTCTGGGCGGCTTCGGTGATGTCCTCGGGTTCGATGTGTCCCTCACGACCCGGCTTGGGGGTCAACAGCCAGACAACACCTTGGTCCGCGAGTGGACTGATTGCGTCGACGAGAGCGTCGGTGAGGTCACCGTCGTCTTCTCGGAACCACAATAAGGCGGCGTCGACGACTTCGTCGTAGTCCAGATCCACCAAGTCGGAGCCAATGATGTCGACCACACCTTCACGCAGATCGGTGTCGCAATCGGTATCAAATCCGACTTCCTGAACTATTTGACCTGACGTAAATGACAGACGGGTAGCCCGCTCGAGGGCTTGGGGCGATGCACTCACGGGGCTAGTTCACCCAAATCGCAGCCATTTGGCAAGTGGATTGAATAAATTTCTAAGAATTTATTGCGGACAGACATCACCGGCACATCCTAGTGAAAGCCAACAATGTTTATCGGGTCAACCACAGAGGCGAATGCGCGCTCGCACATCCCATACGGAAAGATGGGATCAACGACGTGGACACCATCTGCGCTGACACACGACTCCGTTCACCGGCAGCGATCCTGCAGGTGAGGACTGAAAGGTGACGCCCGTGCCAAATCCTCTTTCACCACTTCTCGCCGGTGGCCTTCCCACCCAATATGTTGACATTGACCCAACCGAAACCAAAGAGTGGCTTGAATCATTTGACGGTCTCGTTGAATCCGGCGGCAATTACCGGGCGCGCTTTCTTATGCTGGAACTCCTACGTCGGGCCGCGGAAAACAATGTTGGAGTCCCTAGCCTTCGCAGCACCGATTACATCAACTCAATCGCACCCGATAACGAGCCTTGGTTCCCGGGTGATGAATTTGTCGAACGCCGAATCCGCGCGATGATTCGCTGGAACGCCGCGATCATGGTGCACCGCGCCCAGCGCCCCGGTGTTTCCGTTGGTGGACATATTTCCACCTATGCGAGCTCGGCCACCCTGTACGAAGTGGGATTCAACCATTTTTTCAAAGGTCCCGACCACGCCGAGGGTGCCGACCAGATTTTTTATCAAGGTCACGCCTCCCCTGGCATTTATGCCCGCGCATTCGTTGAGGGTCGCCTCACCGAGTTACAAATGGACGGCTTCCGTCAGGAACTCTCCCACCCCGGCGGCGGGCTCCCCTCCTATCCACACCCGCGCCTGATGCCTTCGTTCTGGCAGTTCCCAACGGTCTCGATGGGAATTGGTCCACTCAATGCGATTTACCAGGCTCGATTCAACAAATATCTGCACAATCGCGGTTTCGCGGACACATCGGGTCAGAAAGTCTGGGCATTTCTGGGCGACGGTGAAATGGATGAAGTTGAGTCGGTAGGTGCTATTAGTCTTGCCGCCCGCGAGGAACTCGACAATTTGATTTTTGTGGTGAACTGCAATCTGCAGCGTCTTGACGGACCCGTTCGTGGAAACGGAAAAATTATTCAAGAACTTGAATCACTCTTTCGCGGGGCCGGCTGGAATGTGCTCAAAGTGGTGTGGGGTCGCCAGTGGGATGAACTTCTCGCCGCTGACCGCGACGGCGCTTTAGTAAATCTGATGAATACGACCCATGACGGTGACTTCCAAACGTACAAGGCAAATGACGGTGGTTACATCCGCGACAACTTCTTTGGCCGCGATCCTCGGACCGCTAAATTGGTTGAGGGCTGGTCCAACGAAGATATTTGGAACCTTTCCCGCGGCGGTCACGATTACCGCAAAATGTATGCCGCTTACAAGTCGGCGACGGAAACGAAAGGTCAACCAACAGTTGTCCTCGCCAAAACTATTAAGGGCTGGACCCTGGGATCTCACTTTGAGGGCCGCAACTCAACCCACCAGATGAAGAAACTGTCTCTGGAAGACCTGAAGGACTTCCGTGACCGGTTGCATATCCCGATTTCTGACGCACAACTAGAGGCAGACCCCTACCTTCCTCCCTACTACAACCCCGGATTGAAAGACGAAAACCTTGCGTACATGATGGAGCGTCGTCGACAGTTAGGCGGCTCACTTCCGACGCGTCGAGTGAAGTCACGACCACTCGTCCTTCCTGGCGACAAGGTCTATGACGCGGTGATGCGTGGTTCGGGTAACCAAGCAATTGCAACCACGATGGCCTTTGTACGACTCTTCAAAGACTTGGTAAAAGACGAAAACATCGGCGCTCGCTTCGTCCCGATTATCCCCGACGAGGCACGAACCTTTGGGCTTGATTCACTTTTCCCAACCGCCAAGATCTATTCACCGCACGGTCAGCAGTATCAATCCGTTGACAGTGAACTGTTGCTGTCCTATAAGGAAGCAATTGACGGTCAGATCTTGCACGAAGGTATCAACGAAGCCGGTTCGGTTGCATCCTTCACCGCCGCTGGTTCTTCCTATTCAACCCACGACGAACCGATGATCCCGGTGTATATTTTTTACTCCATGTTTGGTTTCCAGCGAACAGGTGATGCTTTCTGGGCTGCCGGTGACCAGATGGTGCGCGGGTTTGTCCTGGGCGCAACCGCGGGACGCACGACCCTTAACGGTGAGGGTCTTCAGCACGAAGACGGCCACTCGATTCTGTTGGCGAGTACTAATCCAGCCGTCATTTCTTATGATCCCGCGTACGGGTATGAACTCGGCCACATTATTAAAGATGGCCTTCGTCGGATGTACGGGGAAGACTCGGAAAACATCTACTACTACCTCACGATTTACAACGAGCCATATGTTCAGCCGGCCGAGCCAGCGAACGTGGATGTTGATGGGATTCTCAAAGGCATGTACCTGCTCAATGAATCCACCTCATCGGGATTAAAAGCACACATTCTGGCCAGCGGGGTCGGGGTTCCGTGGGCGCTTAAGGCCCAAACCCTTTTGCATGATGACTGGGGAATCAGTGCGGATGTCTGGTCGGTGACGTCGTGGAATGAATTGCGGCGCGATGGGCTCGGCGTTGACCGCCACAACCTGCTGTACCCCGAGCAGGAACCACAGCAGGCTTATGTCACCAGGCGCTTGAGCGGAACCATTGGTCCCGTTATTGCGGTGTCTGACTTCATGCGCGCGGTGCAGGACCAGATTGCTCCATGGGTCCCCAACGAATTCGCCAGCTTGGGTACCGATGGTTGGGGCCTATCTGACACTCGTGGTGCACTTCGCCGACATTTCCTAGTAGACGCCGAATCAATCACCGTTCAAACTCTGGCATCCCTTGCCGCATCGGGTAAAGTTGACAAGGGACTCGTTGCCGAGGCAATACGTAAGTACCAACTGCTTGATCCTGCCGCAGCCGATGCAGGTAACACGGAGGGTTCGGGCTAAACATGAGTAAAGATCCCAAACGGTTCTTGCATT
Organism: Candidatus Nanopelagicales bacterium; assembly: GCA_041689635.1. Taxonomy (GTDB): domain Bacteria; phylum Actinomycetota; class Actinomycetes; order S36-B12; family S36-B12; genus UBA4592. The sequence continues at coordinate 3,824 of JBDNFV010000158.1, forward strand.
ACCTGGAAGCCGAGCGAAAAGCATCCCTGCTTTACCGCTCACTTGCAAAAACGGTAAGCGGGGACCGTGCTGATGCCTTGATCGAGCTCGCCGACATTGAAGACGCCCACGCCGAACATTGGTTGGACAAACTAGCCGAATACGGCGTCGAAATTCCACCCGCACCAACGACCCTTGACCCGGCGGATCAAAAACTCGTGGACACCGCGCGCGCAGCCGGCTTGAACAGTGTTCTGGGAACTCTGGAAGAAAATGAAGGCGCCGACGCCGGCATGTACGACGACGAACCCGAAGCGCTGGACTCAATGCCGGTGGACGAACGCGAACACGCAGAAGTATTTCGCAGCATGATTCGGGGAACAACAATCCCTACGATTACCTCGCGTGCGGCGGTGGCTCCAAAACTCAGTGAACCCTGGCACCGGTCGGACCGATCCGGTGCCGTCCGGGCCGCAGTTTTCGGGATCTCTGATGGCCTCGTTTCCAACACCGCACTCGTCATGGGCTTTGCCGGAGCCAGCCTCAATGGGTCTCTTGACAACAGCACCGTGCTCTTCGCCGGACTCGCCGGACTGCTTGCCGGCTCATTTTCGATGGCCGCGGGTGAATACGTCAGTGTTGCCAGCCAGCGCGATCTGTTCCGCCGGGAAATCGAAATGGAAGCGCTCGAACTCCAGAATAATCCAGAAAGCGAAGCCAAGGAACTGGAACTTATTTACCGCGCTAAGGGACTGGACCGGGCTTTGGCTAAAGCAGTCTCGGACAAAATAATGTCGGATCCAAAAACTGCTCTGGACACGTTGGCCCGCGAAGAACTCGGCCTTGACCCGAACGAACTTGGCTCACCGGTCAAGGTGGCTATCTTCAGTTTCGTTGCTTTTGCCATTGGTGCGAGTGTTGCTGTCCTACCCTATATTTTCCTCGAAGGTTCCGCTGCCTTCTTCACCGCAATAGCCTCTTCCATTATTGCGCTATGTGTCGTTGGTGGCGTGGTTGGCAACCTCTCCGGCCGGGGTATTGTGTTTAGCGCCATGCGGCAACTGCTCTGGGGTGTCGGCGCTGCAACCATTACCTACATTGTGGGTTCACTTATCGGTGTCTCGACCGGTTAATGATCCCTACGTCATGGAACATCTGGATTCACTGATCACCCGCATGCAAGCCACCGCCGGCGACTTGGGCACGTTGGCCGTGAAACGGATGGAAATTTTCCCGTGGTACCGAGAACTCAGTGCCGATCAACGCGCGTGGGTTGCCGTTGTTGCCCAAGCGGGCATTGCCGCGTTCATGGGCTGGTACTCCGATTGGGCGAAGTCACCGACTGCCATCGTTCCTAAACTCACCGCTGATGTTTTTGGCGCTGCACCGCGTGAACTTGCCCGAGCTATCTCACTGGAGCAAACGGTTGAACTGGTGCGCACCACAATTGACGCGGTCGAAAGTCAACTCGATACTTTCTTCGCGGGTGAAGATCTCGCCCATGCCCGCATCGCCACCTTGCAGTATTCCCGCGAAGTCGCATTTAGTGCGGCCGAGGTGTATGCCCGGGCAGCTGAAGCACGCGGCGCCTGGGATGCCCGACTTGAAGCACTCATCCTTGATGCCCTGATTCGAAGTGATGTTGACAGCGAGATTCTCAGTCGGATCGCAGCGTTGGGCTGGTCCCAAGATCGACCAGCACTTGTCCTAGCCGGCTCACCTCCAGATGCCGACAATCAAGAATCATTATCGGTCATGCGCCGCGCGGCCAGGAGTCACAGCCTAGACCTGCTCACCGGAATTCATGGCCCGGTGATGTTGGTCATTATTGGTGGCGTGGGACTTGATCCGTTGGCATCTCACCGCCTGATGACTCCCTACTTCGGCCACGGGCCCGTCGTCGTTACTGAATCGGTAAACGGACTGGCCGAACTTGGGGTGGCGGCGCGCACCTGTGTTTCCGGGGTTGCGGCTGCTCGCGCTTGGCCCCACGCTCCGCGTCCGGTATTCGCCTGGGAACTTCTTGCCGAACGGGCGCTCATGGGCGAAGTCAGTGCCCGCCAGCAGATCATCGAA
>JBDNFV010000159.1:0-1576 GCA_041689635.1 Candidatus Nanopelagicales bacterium
CATATTTTTTTGATGAACTTGTAGTGCCTGAGTCACATGCTGGGTGCACACAAGAATGGCCCCCGGCGTGATGCCGAGGGCCACCCTTTCGAAGTCTGTATTAGACGATGCGAACCTTGTCAGCCTGAGGTCCCTTAGGGCCTTGGGTGATGTCGAATTCGACAGCTTGATTTTCATCGAGTGAACGGTAGCCACTTGAATCAATTGCTGAGTAGTGAACGAAAACGTCGGGTCCGCCATCTGCCTGCTCAATGAAGCCGAAACCTTTTTCCGAGTTAAACCATTTTACTGTTCCTGTTGCCATGTTGCTTTTTCTCCCTAACGTAAAACACGAGGGGCAACGTGCCCTTCGTAAAGAGGGCACATCCGATTCGAAAACCGCGCTGCGTCCACTGCCATAAATGTCCTCTGACCCCTCGCGCGCTTGTGCACCGCCCCCCAACAAGGGTGATTTGCCCCATAAGGGTACCTCTGTTAATCAGAGGGAATCCCGAACAAAGTCGCGGGATTCTCCCAGTTGACTTGCTGCTTTCCTGTCAATCGACCATCTCTTGAAGCAATAATGAAAATGACGATTGCGCTGAAGGCTTACTGCCGGGCCGCTGAACATTATTTAGCTCAGGACGGCGGCCAACTCTTTCAATCGGTCCATGTTGAGCGTGTACCAGGTCCAGTATCCATCTTTCTCCCTACTCAGTATCCCGGCGTCGACCAATACCTTCAGGTGGTGGCTGACCGTGGGTTGGCTTAGGCCAATCGCTTCGGTCAGGTCGCCAACGCATGCGGTGCATTGGTCACTGTCTCGGATCAGTGAGATCAATTGGAGTCGAGTCGGATCGGCTACAGCCTTGAGTAATTCTGCGAGTGCCTCAGCAGACTTACGATTTATAGGCTTACCAATTCCATTGGGGCAGCATGCCGGTCCCCTTGCTTGGGTTTGCTTGTGAATAACGTTTTGCGTCATGAAATGTTCACCTTCTGTTTCACTAATACAGCATTAACCATATTGACGAGCATCTATGTACTCTGTGATGATACACCCAATGAATACAGACGAGCAGACAAATAAGAACGAAACGCAAGTCTTAAGCAATCTTTCGACATTGGATCGATTCTTGCCACTGTGGATTGTTTTGGCCATGGCATTGGGGCTACTGCTCGGTCGCGGAATTCCTGGCCTACAGAGTGCGCTGGATTCCGTTAAAATTGATAACACAAGCATCCTGATCGCAATCGGGCTTTTCGCCATGATGTACCCGGTACTAGCACGAGTGAAATACGAAGAAATTGGTCACCTAGCCGGTGACCGCAAATTGCTGTGGCTCTCACTCGTTTTGAACTGGGTCTTCGGCCCACTCCTCATGTTTGCCCTCGCCTGGATTTTTCTCGCGGACTACCCAGAGTTTCGAACCGGATTAATCGTTATTGGACTGGCGAGATGCATCGCCATGGTTCTGATCTGGAATGACCTGGCGTGCGGAGACCGGGAAGCAGGCGCACTACTCGTTGCCATTAACTCTATTTTTCAGATTCTTGCCTATGCGCTGTTGGGCACCTTCTACTTAGCAATTCTCCC
>JBDNFV010000160.1:0-1815 GCA_041689635.1 Candidatus Nanopelagicales bacterium
CTTCCAGGGCCGATCTGGAGAGAGTCAATGTTGGCTGCTTCGGCGAATCTTCCGATTGTCAATTTTGATTTGCGCACCCAGTTCACAATCGCGCCTTACGTGGCCCCCCAACCCAAACCAGAGCCCTCAGAGGAAATTTTTATTCCCGAGGGAGATACAACATTTGACAACACCGACCCGGACTCACTCCAAGTTCCCGACCAAGAGCCAGCAAATGTCGATCCGGTCTTTGAAAATCCAACTCCTGCAGCAAGTCCCACTGGCAATCTCGTCCCCTAAGGAGTGAGGGCTTTCTTCACCAGCCCGGCCACAACGCCACCATCAGCGCGCCCCTTAACCTGTGGTTGAACAATTTTCATGACCGCACCTATTGCCGCGCCACCGGTCGCGCCACTCCTTGCAGCAGACGCTACGGCCGCGGTCACTATCGCCTCAAGATCAATATCACTGAGTTGCGCCGGTAGATACCTGGAGATCACTTCGAGTTCGGCACTTTCACGTGCAGCTAATTCCGGACGGTTCGCTTCGGTGTAGGCAACAACGCTCTCCCGACGCTTCTTTCCTTCTCGAGCAAGTACCGTGAGCACGTCTTCATCTGTAAGAACTTTCGACTCTTTTCCCGCAACTTCTTCATTGGTGATCGCTGTAAGCACCATGCGCAGTGTTGCTGACTTCAGTTCGTCACGCGACTTCATCGACGTGGTCAAATCGCTTCTAAGTTGGGCCTTGAGGTCACTGGACATGAAGGCATTGTTCCACTCGCGCACCGCGAGTGGTTACATGGTTACATGGTTTCACTTCGCAAGGCCCTCGCCGTCGGCGCTTCAGCAGGCCTTGGCACTGTTGCTTACGCCCACCTTGAAACCAAAAGATTCACCCTTCGCCGAGTCCAGATTCCCGTTCTTGAACCAGATCAAGCACCCATCCGAGTACTCCACATTTCCGATTTACATATGATCCCCGGTCAAAAATCCAAATCCCAATGGGTACGTTCATTGGCTACCCTCAGTCCGGATGCCGTCATTGCAACGGGCGACTTCCTCTCCGACCCAGACGGTGTTCCCAGTGCATTGGAAGCACTTGATCCACTCATGGACCTTCCAGGCGCTTTCGTGTTGGGTAGCAACGACTACTACGCCCCCAACCTCATCAATCCGATCAAGTATTTTTCTGCGCCGAGCCAACTCACGCCAACTCGTCCCACTTTGGATTGGAAACCACTTGCCCAAGGCATGACCGGTCACGGCTGGCTTGACTTAACCAACAGGCACGTTGATTGGAAAGTAGATGGACGCCTGATCAGCGTTAAAGGTGTCGATGACCCTCACATTTCACGGGATGACTACGCCGGCATAACAACCAGCTTTAACGTCGACGCTGATCTCACTCTCGGCGTTGTGCACGCGCCCTATCTTCGGGTGCTTGACGCCATGGCAGCCGACAATGCGCAACTGATCCTCGCCGGTCACACCCACGGCGGACAACTGCGTGTGCCAGGGTTCGGAGCCCTTGTTACCAACTGCGATCTCGATACCCGGCGCGCCCGTGGACTTTCCCGCCATCACAACTCCGCATTACATGTTTCAGCCGGGCTGGGCTGCTCTCGTTATGCACCGTTTCGATTTGCCTGCCCTCCCGAGGCGACACTGATCACACTTACTTCTCGCGTAGAAAAGTGACCACAGTGCGGAGTCTTCACATGCGTCCTTGTATTAGACTCAGCGTGCTTGCCACGGGGTGTGGCGCAGCTTGGTAGCGCGCTTCGTTCGGGACGAAGAGGCCGTGGGTTCGAATCCCGCCACCCCGACAGATTAC
>JBDNFV010000161.1:0-4191 GCA_041689635.1 Candidatus Nanopelagicales bacterium
ACGCCGGGGGCCATCGGGATTCGTACCCCGGTGAAATTCCATTTGCCAGAGACCCAGGTGTCACTAACTCCGTGGGCCTCTGAACCAATGATCCAAATTGGATTGCTTGAGCCCGCCGCAATTCCAGGGCTGAGTTCGACGCTTCCCTGTCCGGTCAGCACAAAGACCGAACGATCCCGGGGTAGCACCTCCGGACCGGCCAACTGGGCTATCGGGACGTGAAAAAGGGAACCGGCGCTGCTTCGCACAACCTTTGAGTTCAGCGGATCAACACACGACCCAAAAGTGAGGATTCCAGCCGCTCCCGCTGCGTGTGCGGTTCGAATAATTGTCCCCATGTTTCCAGGATCGGAGAGTGAGTCAACCACGACGATCTGACCTGGCCGAGCCAAGATTTCGGTGGAGTCCTGTCTGGCGATCGAGCACAGGGCCAGAACACCTTGGGGTGATTCCGATTCACACAAAGCACCCATCACTTCAGCGGAAACGAGAGTCGTGGGAGTGTCAAAGCTCTCAAATTCCTCGAGATATTCCTCGGTGAGGAAGAGTTCTTCGATTCGGTCACTGGGCGCCATTGCTACAACGACCGGGCCCTCCGCGAGGAAGTGCCCGGCCGCGTATCGAGATGATTTTTTATGGAGCTTTGTTAACTCTTTTACCCGCTCAGACTTACGCGAGGTTATCGTGCGCAACTACGCACTCTGCGCTGGAACGGCGGCGCGGGCGACCTCTACCAATGTGGCAAAAGCGGCCTCGTCATTGACGGCCAGTTCAGCCAACATGCGACGGTCAACCTCAACCTCCGCAGCCTTTAAGCCTTGGATAAGCCGGTTGTACGTCATGTCGTGGGCGCGAGCTGCCGCATTAATTCGCTGAATCCAAAGCCTACGGAAGTCTCCCTTACGCTTGCGACGGTCCGCGTAGGCATAGACCATGGAGTGGGTGACCTGCTCTTTAGCCTTTCGATACAAACGTGACCGTTGTCCGCGGTAACCGGAAGCGCGCTCGAGAATTACCCGTCGCTTCTTATGCGCATTTACTGAACGCTTAACGCGTGCCATGACTTCTCCTGATATTCGTTAGTTGAAAAATATTTTTGATGCTTTTACAAGCAGGTGCTATTGCGCACTGAACTAGCGGCCAAGAAGTTTCTTAACCATCTTTGTATCTGCCGGTGACACTTGTTGGTCAGAGGCAAGGCGACGTGTACGCCGACTTGACTTCACCTCGAGTAAGTGACGCTTATTCGCCTGCTCACGCATAATTTTTCCAGTTCCGGTCACCTTAAAGCGCTTTTTGGCACCGCTATGTGTCTTTTGCTTCGGCATTTTCTTTCCTTTCAGTCCGTTTCCTGCGAAACGGGAGCTTCGTCGTTTGCAAGAGTTTCTTCCTGCTTCTTTCCTTCAGGCTTTTTCCGCAGCGGTGCGAGCACCATGAGCATGTTGCGCCCATCTTGCTTTGGAGCGGCCTCTACAAATCCAATTTCGGCAACATCTTCGGCTAAGCGACCGAGTAACTTGATCCCAAGTTCAGGTCTGCTCTGCTCACGTCCGCGGAACATAATCGTGATCTTGACTTTGTCCCCACCCTTGAGAAATCGCAACACGTGACCTTTTTTCGTTTCGTAGTCATGTGAATCAATCTTGGGTCGAAGCTTCATTTCCTTAATCACGGTGTGCGACTGGTTCTTGCGCGATTCACGGTCCTTGAGCGCTGCTTCATATTTGAACTTACCGAAATCCATGATTTTGCACACGGGTGGCTTCGACGTTGGCGCAACTTCAACAAGGTCCAGATCTGCTTCGAGGGCTAACCGGAGGGCATCTTCAATCTTGACAATCCCCACCTGCTCACCCGCCGGCCCCACAAGACGCACTTCTGGGACACGAATCCGGTCGTTGATCCTTGGTTCGACGCTGATGGCGCCTCCTATCAATTGACAGTAAAAAGATTGCGAGTTCTCCCCTGCGCATGAAAAAACCTCCGGCGCAGCGCGCGCGGAGGTATCGGCAGGGTGAAACAACCCTGTGCGTGTGACCCCGAGGGGAAAACGCCTTGACCAAGGTGATTCAACCAATTATGCCGGAACCTGGCACAACTCGTGAATCATTTGGTGGGAACCGATGCTCCGCTTGCAGGACCTGGCTTTTACCCCAGATCCAAGGAGTGACAGAGTAACAGGTGTGAATCAAGAGAATTCTGCTGCCCTAGATATTTCTGAAGTGCCGGCAATCGAGGTTGTTCTGACCGTGTCTCTTCACCTGATGTCAGCCGCCGCGATTGCCTGCGGTTTGGCCGAGGACGGTGGCGGATCTGACCTTGCCGAGGCCCGAATTCTGATCAATGCCCTGGCCGGGCTGGTGACTGCGTCGGCCCCGGATCTCGGTGCGGTACACGCTGCTCCATTACGTGATGGACTACAAAGTCTTCAGCGAGCATTTCGTGAGGCGTCCACGATCCCTGACCCACCCGGAAGCGGTCCCGGCGAAGATTTGACCGGTCCCGTGTACTAGACAGCGTCACCCGCTGGTTATCGGGAGGATTGCGATCCCGGCCGGTACGTAACTGTGCAAAGCTGAATGAGTGCGAACAATGTCATGAACTAGTCCTAGTAGGGGTTCGGGTACGTTCACGTGCAAGAGCGCGTCAGGACCCATTTCATAGGTTACCTGCTCGCCCAGATCGGCGAGGAGATCACCCAAGATCAACATCGCCCGGCCTCGCTGATCTTTGCCTGACAACAAAACAACGTCAGCCAACGTCAGTGTGGCCGGATTGACCCCGGCTAGGTCAATGATGATTGCCTGAGCATTTTCATCTAGGGCTGCATCTGCTGCATCGGCTGCGTTCACAGGTACCGGCCGGGCACTTGGATTCCAGGCGGTGAGCGAGTCCAGCCCCGTGAAACATAAAAGTCCCAACCGACCATCTCGCGCGGTGAGGCAGGCAACACTCATGTCCGCATTCTTTTCTCCCACACGTAGTTCACCAGTGACCTCCGCGACCAGAGCAATAAATAGTCTGGACTGCGCCAGGGCGGGAATGATCAAGCCAAGATCACCGCTTGCCAGCGCACTGCGAACAATTTGATCTGCCACCCCAATGTCATCTGACCACTGAGACTGAAAATTTCCCAGCACCGCACTTTTACCATGATCGATTTCGTGGCTTTTCGGGCTCTGTTGCATGTTAGAACTGTACGCACGGCAGACTCAATCTATGAGCACAACGTCACGTGATCAAAAAACTTCGGGAGAGCTCGCACCTTCATGGCTGGTGCTCACCGCTGTAGCTCTTGTCGCAGTAAACCTTCGCCCCTTACTTTCTAGCCTTCCCACAGTTACCAGCGACATTGTGGAAGCAACGGGCTGGAGTTCGGCAACCATCGGCGTATTGACCACAATTCCGGTGCTCTGCATGGGACTTTTCGCACTCACCGTCCCCGCACTTGCCATGCGCTTTGGCCGTAAGCACCTGGTGATCTTTGCCTTGATGTCACTCACTGCTGCAGCTTTACTCAGAGCGGTAGAGACAGTTCCAGAACTACTTTTCTTGTCGTCATTTCTTGCCGGTGTCGGCATAGCATTCGCGGCCGGGCTTATCCCCGGAATCGTTAGGGAACAACTTCCCCATTCACTGGGGCGAGCAACATCAACCTGGACTGCCTCACTAGCCGGTGGGGCCGCTCTGGGTGGCGCACTTACTGTCCCCATCGCTATTTGGCTCGGCTCGTGGTCACTTGCATTAGCGGTATGGGCGACGCCGGCAATCATTGCAATGGCTTTTTGGATATTCATCGAACGTAAAGCGGATGCACACGATCGCCCGGCCGTAATCGTTCGCATTCGAGAATTACCATGGGGCAATAGCATCGCGTGGTCTCTCGCATTAAATATGACCTTCAACTCAATTATTTATTACAGCTCCCTCGCTTGGATTGCACCTTCCTATGAAGCACGCGGCTGGACTCAAGAAAATGCCGGTTGGCTCTTTGGTCTTTTTACTGCCTCTCAGGTACTGGCTGCCTTCATTCTTGCCGGAATGGCCGTCCGAATGAAACATCGAAGGGCGCTCTTTGTCGTCGCAATCGGCCTCACTTCCGTTGCACTTTTTGCCATCGCGTGGCTGCCCGACTTCGCGCCATGGTTGACGCTTTTGCTGTTTGGGTTCTTCTTAAGCGGTAGTTTCGCT
>JBDNFV010000162.1:0-1557 GCA_041689635.1 Candidatus Nanopelagicales bacterium
ATGAGGTCGTCGCCCAATAACACGGCAAATGGTTCGTCTCCCACATGTTGATGGGCGACGAGCACTGCGTGCCCTAGACCCAGCGGGTCACCCTGGCGAACATAGTGAATTCGAGCCAGATCAGTTGACGCGCGAACAAGGCGCAGTCGCTCCACATCCCCTTTGCTTTCCAGCACCTGCTCGAGTTCATAATTTCGATCAAAGTGGTCCTCCAGCGGTCGTTTACTTCTACCGGTGACAAAAAGGATGTCTTCCAGGCCGGCTGCGACCGCTTCTTCTACTACGTATTGGATCGCCGGCTTGTCGACCACGGGAAGCATCTCTTTCGGGGTTGCCTTGGTCGCCGGGAGGAACCTGGTACCCAGTCCGGCAGCAGGAATTACCGCTTTACGCACTCGCCCTAAAGTCATGGGCAGACCCTACGCCAAATCAGTAAGCAAATATGCGTGCACACAAGGGTGCCCGTCAAAGCCCCGCGCGCGTGAGCGAACATTGGGGGGTGAGCGCAGATCAAGTCGGAAACAAATTCACCGTGCGGGCCAACTTGCGAGCTGCCCGCAAGCAACGTGATGTAACCACCCTCGCCGAAATTGATGTACGTATTTCCCGGCATATCTTCGACCTCCTCGAATCCATTGCGGTCACCGCCGAGAGTGTTATCGCCGCTTACGTCGCCATGCCTTTTGAGCCCGCTATCAACGAATTGCGTGCGCACCTGCGTCAACTGGGTTCCACCGTCCTGATTCCCATCGTCAGCGGTGATGACTTGTTATGGGCAGCGGATGCAGATGAAGTTTCCTGGTCACGCAATTCATTCGGCACCCTCGAACCCGCCGCACTAGGGGCACGTACCAGTTCCGAGGCCTTGTCTGGCTGTGCGGCGATTATTGTTCCCGCGCAGGCCGTTGATGCAAGCGGTTTTCGACTTGGCCAAGGAAAAGGTTTTTATGACCGGGCATTGGCTGAAATTTCCGGTCTCGAGCATTCACCGCTGCTTATCGGAGTTACCTACGAATCCGAGTTTTTGCCGGAAGTCCCCACCGAAACCCACGACATCCCGGTTGATGTCAGCGTTACTGAATCCACCGTCCGTTGGTTTAACACGCCCGACTAGTTCACTGCGAGATTCACAGTCAACGGTTGGTTCTCAAACCAAAAATTGACTCAGAAGCCAGCCGAGCCAACCAAATGAGATGGGGAGGCCGACTGCCACAAGCGTGACTAACCCCAAACGAGTGAACCGAGTGGCGCGCGAGAGTCCAGATTCAACGAGGTTACGTGAATACATATCAAGGGCAAGCGCCCAACCCGAGAACGTAGTGAAAGCACCGGCTAATCCAGTGACGAAAAATATCCTGAGATCACCAGCAAACGCGCCGAGGCTGAACCCTGCAACGAGAGACCCGAGTGAGTTGATAATCAGCAAGGTTGTCAAAGCGCTACGCGTCCGACCCGCATATTGCTCAACCAGCGCCCGCAAGGGTGCTCCAATGAAGGCCCCCAATGAAATCGCCACAATCGTGATCATGGCTTGACCATTCGTTGGGTGACCCGGAC
>JBDNFV010000163.1:0-20060 GCA_041689635.1 Candidatus Nanopelagicales bacterium
GAAGCACCAGGTGCGAGAAGTTGAGCGAGCGGGCTAATCTCACGTCGAATTGCCTTCTCACCGCCCAGGTAATACAGCATTTCTGCCAGAATCAGTACATCTATTCGACCGTGGTATCGCTTCAAAAGTTCAAGGCACTCTATGGCGGTGCCACGCACAACGGTGACGTTGTCACAGTTGATGGATTTGCTTCGGGCAATTGCCACCGCCGCTTCGGACATGTCGACACCAATTATTTTTGTCGTGGGGAATTCCTTTGCCAATGCCACAAGATTGTGACCATCGGCGCAACCAATCTCCAGAATTATCCTCGCACCTGGCGGTACGGCGCCGAGGAGCGTATTACGTTTGCGGGACTCATACGCCGAAGTTGAATAGTTCCACGGGTCTTCGCCACCGCTGAACATGGTTTCGAACACGTGTCGTCGAATCGCAGAAGACATAAATGTCGGAAGTGCCCCCACCGCACGAAACGTCCAATGGTGTAAAAACTGCCCCACTCGAGATTCTAAGGAGGTATCTCGATCCCTAGCGACTGGGGGTGATGGTTGTGGTGGCAAATTCACGAGCGCTATCTGCCCCAATATCACAATCACCGTAGAAACGCGCCAAATTAGTGTGGTGGCAATTGCAATCGGTACAGAAGCACCAATCATGATCAGCCCAGCAACGAGGACAGCATCGGCCAGGCCGAGCCCCATGGGCGCCGGTGAAACGTGAACGATTGATCGCGCGATCAGCGCTACTGCCAGTGCTTGGCCCACACCGGATGAGGGGACCCCTGCCGTGTGCTGTAGCGCCAACAGAGCCACAACAATTCCGCCGGCGGCAATGATTTCAAGTGATACTGCGGTAACAACGGATCGTATTTCCCAACGAGCAATTCTTTTATCGTGATTATTCCCTGCGTCGCGTGAATAACCCAGACCAATCAGCAGAGCAATAACGATGAGCACGGCGGCCACAATCCACGAGGCATTGACGGTGAGGTAATCGGTGTACCAGAGGATGGGGACGAACACGATTGACAACCAGGCACCAGCCCGAGAAGCCGTCCGAAATGCCACTTGAGTCTGGTCGGCTTGCCGGGCTGGATCCATAGATCCGGCGCGAGCATGAGCATGTTCTAAGCGAGGCAGCGTCGCGGTAGAAAGACTCCCGAGTGAACGGTGATACACGTCGTCAACGGCGCCGAAAGTTGCGCAGGCGCGCCATTGAAGAGTTGGTTCTAGAACACGTCGATGTATTGGTGCTGTGCACAGACCGAGAAATACGATGAGTGCCATCAGGAGTGCAGCAGCCGCTCCCGTTTCATGAATGAGTGAGACTACCGGCTCGAGCGTGATTGTCGCGTTCCTGATTTCTACAATCGCCAACATCAGTAGTAGTCCGGTGTACAGCATCCCGGTACTCAGTCGCAGGTATAAATATTGCGAACTTACCGACCAAGCCCTCTGTCCGCGTCGCCTCACTGGACCCCCCTTCCCGCAGATGATTCCACAGTGCGAGGCAGGCTCGCAATGGCCGCACGCGTCATGGTTGGCAGTGTAAGGGTAAGGGTTGTGCCGCAACCGATCCCTTCGGAGGAAGCATTCAGGCTGCCACCGTGGGCCTCGACAATAGCTCGAGCAATGGTTAACCCCAATCCGCTTCCGGCACCATCTGCCGCCACGCGAGAGGGATCAACCCGGTAAAAGCGCTCAAATACCTGGTTGATTTCGGCCGGTGGTATCCCGATTCCGGTATCTGTAATGTGGATAACCGCGTCCGAACTTGCCCGACCTAAAGTCACGATCACTTTTCCACCCGGCTCTGTGTGGCGTGCGGCATTGTCGAGAATATTTCCTAATACTTGCTGCAATCTGATCCGGTCTGCTTTGAGATTAATCGCTCCACTGGCCGGCTCCTGTTGCAAGTCAATCCCCTCAACCGCTAATCGTGGAGCGAACGCGGTGCATGCGGAGGCCACGAGTTCACCCAGTTCAACGTTCTCAAACTCCATTGCGAGAGCGTGTTCTTCAGCCAAGGCAACTTCGCGCAGGTCTTGCGCGAGACGCTGCAAGCGTCGGATCTGGTCCTTGATCGTGGTCAGTGCTTCTTCCTTTGGCACCAGTTCGAATTGGAAACTTTCGATGTACAGCTCCAATGTCGCTAGCGGCGTGCGCATCTCGTGGGCAAGGTCGGACAGGAGTCGGTTTCGGGTGCGCTCGGTTTCGGCAAGTTGCCTACCCATCCTTTCCAGGCTCACACCGAGTCGATCCACTTCGTCACTGAACGGGTGGCGGGATGCCTCAACGACAAAGTTTCGCGAACCGATGGCGTCTGCTCCTTGGGCTAGTTGCTCAATCGGTTGGGTGATGCGTCGACCGATGGCGCGGGAAAGAACAGCGGCAGCGATCAATGAGATCGCGAGGGCAATACCCAGTGCTAGCGCGCCGGCTTGGACAAAGGCTTCCTCGGCATGTGCGATTACCAGAGGATTGGTCTCACCGGTGGAAACAAGGTGATCCGCGAACCTCTTTGGTGCGATAAGGATGACCAGCGTCAACAACGTGAGACTCGCCAGCGTCGTGATCTGCATCTGGGTTGTGAGCATTCGACGCGCGAGTGGCGGTAAACGCCTTGACCGTGTCATCCACTTTCCCATCGATAGCCGACCCCGCGTACCGTCAAAATAAACCGCCGATGTTGCGGGGTGTCCTTCAACTTTGAGCGCAACCGAGCGATATGCGCATCAACGACTTGCGAATCGCCGAACCACTGTCCCCCACGAATCGCATTGATGACGTCTTCGCGCGACACCACGGCGCCATCTGCTCGTACGAGCAATTCAAGGATGTCGTATTCAGAGCGGGTGAGCGCGATATCTTCACCGTCGAGCGCGACGGTTCGCTCATGAGTGTCCATGGTCAGACTTCCCACGTGCAACCGCTCATTCACAGCCGCATGAGTCCCGCGTGGCCCGCGTGGTCGGCGCAGCATTGCATGACTACGGGCGACTAGTTCTTGGGAGGAGAACGGCTTGACCAGATAGTCATCAGCGCCGGTGGAGAGGGCAAGAACTTTGTCGCTCTCGGAGTCGCGAGCGGTCAGCATGAGGATGTAAGCGTCGGTAAATTCTCGCATCTGCTGGCACACCGAAATGCCGTCAATTCCCGGTAACATAATGTCCAAGAAAATGAGCAGGGGTCGCTCCCTTCGCGCGATGTCAATCGCGCTTGTTCCCTCGTGTGCCACGGTGACGTCAAAACCCTCACGCTCAAGGTAGCTGCCGATAATCCTGGCCAGAGGCACTTCGTCGTCGACTACCAGTACTTTGCCGAAAGCCATGCGTCCTCCCTGGGTAATGCGCTGTGCGGACACGATCGCGCCAGATGACCTGTCAAGGATTGCACCGCGTGGCACCCTCACCCCACATTGTTACCGTTGCGGGGCCGTGAGGGGTACCCGGTGTCAAAGTGCATGTAATCCGCGACTTTGATGTTCTGCCAGATCCAACCTTGTTCCTGGAATAGTCGAACGGGCAGGGTCCCTTGACGAATCACCCCGGGTCCGGATTTAACCTTGGCAAATTTTGCCCGCGGTTCCCAGCACTTACACCGCGGATCCCGCCAAGGATTCTGGACCGGGTTAATGTCGATTGCTCGCCCGTTTGCATGCGGCGAATCGCTTACCGGCGCGTTAATTTGACCGGGCTTTCGACAGTTAAACGCTGACGTGTTGTTTGCTCGAAGACTGCGCAAGACATCTCCACCGTAATTCTCAACCGGTTCCATCCGCGCAACGGGGAACCTCGCCTGGTACAGATCGGTAAAAATTGTGGACAAATCATCGACGCTATCGCGGTGCGCAATGATCGTGCCCCGCTGCGCCTTGCCGGTGAAATCGATGTAGCCGATCGTGAGGCTGCGCAGGTCCTTGCGACCTACCGGACAACCCGGTCGCCACGTGCCGGTGGCCACGATCTGTTTCCATTGGGTGGCCGGGATCCGAGTGATGACAGGCGATGCACCACCTGCCACCGGTGTGGTGTCCACAATCGGCACGATCGAATTCTGATTCGGATCAGGGGCCGGTTGCACAACATTGTCGTGACTGGGCGAACGTGAATCCACGGCGACGATCGCCACACCGGCAACGACGATGAGGCCCGACGCGAGGGCAACTGCGATTAGCCGACGCACGGGCTCTGAACTCCAATGTGTTTTTGCATCCGCATAAGGGCGCGCCCGTCGAGTGCTCGTGCGGTGTCATCCATCACGTGCCAACCGTGACTCGCGTAAAACTGCCGAGCTCCGTGATTGTCTCGTTCGGTGACTAAGTGCAGCCGTTTCGTGTTGCTGCGCACAGCCTCGCCGGTGAAGGACTCCAACAGCGCCGCTCCAGCTCCACGTCGACGATGGTCTGGTTCGATGCAAATGTAGACCAATTCACCGTCGCCGTTTCCGAGGGTTTGCGGAGCACCCCGCGACGTTTCATTGCCTATGTTCCGGCCGACGGCGCGGACACATCGGGCCACATAGTGCCGAGCCCGCACGCGGGCGAACTCACTCCACAGGAATGGACGGGCCGCTAAGGCCACTCCGCCTCGGATACCCAGGTGAAGGCCTTGGATGGTTGATCGGTTTCGATATTGGGCGTCATTAGTCGTTGCCAATAGGTACCCCACGACCGCGCCCTGGTCATCACAAGCCACCAGCGAAACTGCCGCCGGCGAGTTGATGTGGGCGTGAAACCATTTTTTCATGAATCCCGATCCCAATTGAGTGTAAAAACCGGTAGGAAATGCCCGTCGATGCCAAGCAACGACGATATCGAGGTCGGATCCGGTCATCAGGCGAACAACATGATGAACATCAGAACGCGCATTTATCGGGTTACTTCCTGGTAGCAATACGGTCATGGATCTATCTTGGACGACCGTGACCCTCCCTTACGCCAGCAAAGATGACGGTTACATGACGGTGGGAAGACGTTACAGCTCTTAGCGAATTCGTTTAGTGTTGACCGATCCCTGAGATGCGTGGCTTGAAAGTGACTCCGCCATCGAGAGATGCCAGGACCGAATCACCAACAAATCCAACAACGCTTGAGGCGTTTGCTGCGAGTGCTACCGGTTGCCCGCCCAGGGACCCTCGCGCTTCCCAGTTCATTCCACCGTTGGTGGAATACAGAATCTCACCGTCCACGGATGCGCCATAAAGCCCCTGATCCGTCCACGCTAGTAAGGCCAGAAGTACCGGTGCGGTAATGGGTGTAAACGTTTGTCCACCATCTGTACTACGCACTGGTCCGTCTGCGCTCGTTGCAACAACGAGGTCAGGGTCATTCGGATCGACAGCTAGGTCATACAGCGGTGGAGAGCCCAGATCAACCCAAGTGAGCCCGCCATCTTGGGACCGAAGAAGTTTGCCGTCGTGTGCTGAAAGGCCTAAGACGACCTCGCCTGAAGCGACCAATCGATGAAAATCAACCTCGCCACTGAGCGACACGGGCTGCCAGGTGACCCCACTATCCAAGGATTGAATTAAACCAAGGTCATCGGGCGCCGCCATGTCGGGCCCGGGGTGCCCAGACGCCAGCCAACGCTCATCATTTCGAGTCAACCCCATTACGTCAAAGGATGGTTGTGAGACTAAGACCAATGAATTTTCCGGATCTAACCGCCACATTCCATCGTGGGTACCCAGCATTAACATGTCGCCATCAAATGCCAGATTGTGCACATGACCCGTTTCGGGGGAACCCAGCGTTACGGGCGCCGGTTCACTTTGACCCTGTGTTTGACCGTCATTTGAGTCGGTAGAGGCGCTCTGTGACGCGGCGGATGAACACGATCCCAACAACGCAACCACGGCTACCAAAGCACCTATCTTGATCACTTTCAACTGCGATGCGCGCATTCGACTCGGATAGATCACCGGTTAATCCTTCCCATCAACTAGTTGGCCAGAAGTCCCTGCATGGCGTCAATTTCTGCCTGTTGGGCCGCAATAATTGCTTCAGCGAGGGTGCGCACCTCAGGGTCGGAGCCAGAAGCGAGGACGATTTTAGCCATGTCGATGGCCCCGACATGGTGGGCAATCATGCCGGTGAGGAAAAGTTGGTCAAACTCTGATCCACTGGCGGACTGCAATGCGGCCAGATCCTCTTCATTGAGCATGCCAGCCATCGCGTCCCCACCGTGGGCACCCATGTCATGAGCCATCATGTCGACATTGATGCGTTCAAGGATCGCATTCATCTGCGCAATCTCGGGGCCTTGCGCGTCCATTATTTCCTGGGCCAATGCAAGAATCTGCGGGTTATCGGTATTTGTTAATGCGAACCCAGACATCACGACCGCCTGCTCGTGGTGCGGGATCATCATCTGCGCAAATGTGATATCAGCCATGCTGCCCGTTGTTTGCGAGTCGGCCGTCATCCCTACGGTGTCTTGCGAGTCACCCATATCCATAGAGTCGGATGAACATCCGGCGAGCAGTATTCCCACTACGGAGAGGGCGGCAATTGAGGCCTTTAATTGTGTCGTCATGACTTTAGTATGCGTTATTCGCTGTAGGGAGCAAACTCAGCATGCTTCATCGCGGGATTGCCTGTTCTTCGTCTTCGTCACTGCTGAACTCATTTCTTTTCAGAATGAATTGAAGAAAGATCAAACCAATGGGCAAATACGAAGAGACCGCGGTTGAAAAAAGTGACACGACACCAATCACGAGAAAGTAAACCGTGTACATCCAACCGCGTGTTGTTGACTGCCAGGTATGACCACCATGTTGCTCTTGGTCGTACAAGTGTGGGTTTTTCCGCGCGTGCACAGACATGAGCGTGCTCATGAAACTAATTAATGACAGTGAGCCCCAGTAAAGCATGCCTGAACCGCCGAGGTTTTCGCCGGAGAACCAGCCACTCACTCCATTTGCGCCCCCGTCGGAATACAGCGCACTGGTTACCGGCAGGAAGGCAATTCCGGCAAGCCATGCGGTGTTGAGCCAAAAAAACACGCCGTCATAACCACGCATCTGATTCATGATTCGATTATGGGTAAGCCACAGGATCGAAACCACAAAGAAGGTGAAGAAGAAAGTAATGACTTCCCCTGCATGGTCGGCGAGGACTTTCCAAACAGAATCCTCCCCGCGAGCCAGAGTGATATCTGCAATGGGAAGGACCAAAACCGTGATGGCTACCGCAACAACGGCGTCAGAGAAATTGATTAAACGGTCAAATGAGCGCCCGCCTTTGAAACTCCCCGTCACCACTCTCCCAGCCTAGTTGGGTTGGGGTTAGAATTTTAGCGTGATCAACCCCTCCCCCGACTTCGACGAATTGTTTGACCCGGAACGTTTATCCAATGCGCCCAAGGAGGCCAGTGCGCAGGAGCGCATCGCCCAGGCATCTCGAATTGCTCGAGGCAATGAGCGGTTAAAGCGTGAAGGTGAGATCGCTGATGGCATGGGAAAGCCCAAATATGGCCGGATTCGTAGAAGCGTTCCTTGGATCATCATTGGGCTTGTGAGCGGAATCACAATTGTGGTGTTCGCACTGGTGGTTCGCTAGAAAGTGATCAATAAACTTGTTTTTGAGGGAACCGCCCCCTGATTTCACTCGTCTGACCTCCAACGGACCAATAGTTGGATCGGTTAGCCAGGAAAGGGGCACAACATGATTGAGACCTCTATGCGTGGGACGCGCCTTGGAGCATTGAGCTTGGAACGCGATGACTTGGTTCCACCCGCAGAACGAGTTGCGATTACCTATGTCTGTCCGGCCGGACACACATCCGTGATCCCGATGTCGGTAGAAGCTGAAGAGATTCCTATTGAGTGGGACTGCCGGTGCGGCAGCGTTGCCGCCCGACCCAATTTCGTCGTGGTAACCAAGGTTCCCGATCGGCCGGTCCGCACGCACTGGGATATGTTGCTTGAGCGCCGTAGCTTGAAAGAGCTGAAAGCACTCTACGAAGAGCGGGTGGCTTTACTGCACGGAGGCCCCTTGCCCCGTACGGCTTGATTACTTAGCGGATGATCTGCGGAGGTCCTTCGGGACCTCCGTTTTCATCTGGGTCGATATCCCCGTCGCTGATTACGACCCCGCGGATCACCTCACCGTCAACATAGGATGCAAATTGGCTTCCCGTGAATCCCGCGTTGCCAAACCCCGGCATGCTCACCATCCGGGTTCCAATCCACGAGCTACCTGCCTTAACAACTCGATTACCTATCGGTGGGATCAGCAAAATAATGCCGATGAGATCCGTGGCAAATCCAGGAACCATGATGAGCAGCCCGGATGCAAACATTAGAGCTGAAGACCGCGCAACCTTAGGTTTGTGTTCATCGGGGGTAGAAGCGACAAGGGACGCCTTACTCGCCGCATTTCGCATCAGGGCGGCACCAACCGGGAATCCGGCGATGATCAACAGGATCGCAATTGCCCACCCCGTCATACTCGCAACCCACCAGAGCAACAAGATTTCAATGAGTGGGTACCCGAAGAGGATCAAACGGGAACGTGTTTTCACCGGCTCGCCTGACGTCTTTTCGCGAAAACTTTTTTGACCGTCTGCACTCGACGGTCAATCCCCCAGACCGTCACCCTCCACAACGCTTCGGCGACAATCTTGCGACTCATTTTGCTAATGCCCACCTCGCGCTCAACAAAAGTTATGGGCACTTCGGTGACCACGAAACCTCGTTGTTTGGCCCGCCACGCAAGATCAACTTGAAAGCAGTAACCCGCAGAGGCGACCGCATGTAGGTCGAGTGAACGAAGTGCACTTGCCTTAAATGCACGGTAACCCCCGGTGGCATCGGCAATATCGATTCCGAGCATGATTTTTGTGTAGTAATTCCCACCCTTGGATAGGAGCTCACGCTTTTGTGACCAATTCTCGGTTCCTCCGCCTTCGACCCAGCGGGAACCAAGAACGAGATCGGAGTATTCGAGGGCGGCCAACAACGTGGGCAGTTGTTCGGGTTGATGTGATCCGTCAGCGTCCATTTCCACCAGGACGTCAAATCCTTGTTGCAATCCCCAAGCAAAACCTGCCAGATAGGCGGCGCCTAGGCCGGCCTTGCCGAGTCGATGCATCACGTGAATCCCCGGATGTCCTAATACCCATTCGTCAGCGATTTTTCCCGTGCCATCGGGTGAGTTGTCATCAACGATCAGAATGTCAGCGTCTGGGACGCTATTGCGAACCCGGGCTAAAATGTTCGGGAGGGCATCTCGTTCGTTGTAGGTCGGAATGATGACCAAAATCCGCCCCAGGTCCGCATTGGTTGGCTCCGGCAATGCGCTCATCCGCTCACTTTAACTCTTGTGCTTTTGACGTTTGCGAATCGGGATGACGGCAAGAACACCAACGGCGAACAAAGAAAGAATAATTTCTAGGTAGGGACCAAAGCGTGCAGCGGGTGTCACGTTTGAGTGTGGCGCAACTTCAACAACGAAGGAACCCGTCTCGCCATCGTGCAGGATCTGACCAACGCTGCCATCGGGCAAAATCTCGGCGCTGATTCCGGTAGTCGCAGCAACGATTACTGTTCGGTCGTATTCAATTGCGCGCAACCGCTCAATGTGAAGTTGCTGCTCCGGCAATGCTGTTCCAGCGAAGGTCGCGTTATTGGTTTGAACAACGAGTATCTGAGCACCCGCACTGATCACCCGATTCACGACCCGGTCGAAGGCAACCTCGAAACAGATCAGATCCCCAAACGCCACCCCATTAACGTTAAAAATTCCCGGCTCGCTCCCGTGCGCAAAGTCACGAGTCACCCGGTTGTCATAACGTGAAATCAACGGGGCCAAGATACTGCGAAATGGAATGTACTCCCCGAATGGAACGGGAGCGTTTTTAATATAAGTGTCACCGGGGCCGGTGACCGGATCCCACAGGATCCCCATGTTGTACACCTCATTTACCGGATCTGTTGCCGAGTCAACCACGGCGCCAACCAAGATCGGTACACCGATCGCCTTGGCAGCCTGGTCGATGAGTGCTGCAGCATCGGGTTCCCGGTAGGGATCAAGGTCTGACGAGTTTTCCGGCCAGATCACAATCTCTGGTTGCGGGACGTCACCGCGCTCCACCTTTTGCGCCAGAGCAACGGTTTCCCGTACGTGATTGTCCAAGACCGCGCGGCGAACATCCATTGCGCCCATGCCGGTTTGCGGGGTTCCGCCTTGAACGACACCGATAACCATTTTCGGTTCAGCAGGATCAATGCGTGTATTGGTGTAGTTACTGACGGTGATCGGGATCAGAAAGGATGCAACGATGACCACTACCAGGGTGATCTTTGCCCGAATCGAAACGATGAAAAAAATGCCGACAGCGGCGACCGCCACAACAACGACGATAAAACTTAACCACGGAACTCCACCAAGACGGGACCAAAATGCCAGTGGTGAGTCCACTTGGCTGAAGGCAAACCTGGCCCAAGGGTAACCACCGAATGGAAAACGACCCCGTAGCAACTCTTCCAGGATCCAGATCGAACTCATAGCCAGCAGGCCCACCGGCCACGGGATAGCTCTGCGCGTGATGGCCCGCGAAATAATTGACATTGCAATACCAACACCTGTGATCCACAGGCCGAGATACATCGCGAGAATCCAGGTCGCATCGGCACCCACCACGATTAACCAATCGTGTTGCAGTCGAAATGCCACCAGACCATAGATAAACCCGATTATGGCGCCGGTCTTTTTATTGGTATTCCAGATAACGGCCGTGAAGATGGCCAACGAGATCGGTGCCCACCACCACTGACTCTGCAACGGATATGCCAACGCGAGCAACCATCCAGCGATCGCCGCTGCACCAAGGCGCAGGATCAGGGTGGATGCCCTACGGGCCATCGGTCGTTACCCGATCGGCGAAATTATCCTCTAGGTAGGCAATGTCACCGTTGACAATGGTGCACACATTGATTGGAATAAGGGGGGAGTCTGCCTCGCCAAGGCTTGGTAACGGCACCGTCGCCGAACGTGGGTCCGTGCTCCACTGGGTCACCCGTGCATCGGGGACATGTACCTGATAATCCTCGACCCGCCACGTGGCCAGATTCGCGGTTGCTCCTACTTCAATGACGCCCTCTGCATCGAACTGCGGACCAAGAGCACGCCAGCCCCCGCGCGTATGAGCCGCAAATGCGGCCCGGCCGGTAATCCGTTCCTTCGGATTATGGTGGTGCATTGCCGCGTGCACGGCATTCCATGGCGTGTTAGGAGTCACCGGTGAATCTGATGAGAAGCAGACCGCTGTGCCATGGGATTGCAAACTCCCCCACCTATTCATGGTCTGTGAACGCTCCCCTAATCGAGTTTCGTACATGCCACCGGTATGTCCCCACCAAGAATCAAATAACGGTTGCATGCTGGCGCTCATACCGAGCGTGCGCATGGTCGCGATGTGAAGATCGGTGAGCATCTCCGCGTGTTCTAATCGGTGTCTCAGCTTTTTGAAATCGGTTCCCAAAGTTCGATCCGCTGCCATGCTCGCTCCGCGGATTGCAATCTCGCACGCGCTGTCACCGATCACATGAAACCCACCTTGGATTCCAGACTCGGTGCAAGCAACCAAGTGATCAGCAACCTGTTCGGCGGTGAGGTAACTCGCTCCCCAGGATTGCTGATCGTCGTTGTAGGGCGCGTGCAGTAATGCCGTACGTGAACCAATAGCGCCGTCAATGAACAGGTCGCCGCCGGCGCCATTCGCGCCGAGATCGGAAATAATCTCCCGTGTGTTGTCGTTGAAGAGTTCACCCCAGTAGATCGCAAGGTGCGGCATGCCACGTTGGGAGGCAAGATTTTTTAAAGCGCGCGCATCTTGATGGCTGCTGATCTGTGGTCCCGCCATCTCGTGGACGCTGACAATTCCGTGCTGGAGGGCATTTTTGAAAAAAGATTCCTGTGCTGTGCCACGTTGAGCATCGCTGATGGAACCCAACGCATACGTGCGCAGAGCGCCGTGGGCGAGTTGAGTGACCGGGCCCTCGCCGAATCCGGTGAGACCCTTGCTCTCGGGTGCTTGCGCAATCAGCGAGTTTGAAACAAAGGCTGAGTGCACGTCAACGCGGCTCAGATAGACGACACTGCCCCACGTCGCGCGATCAATTTCCGAACGTGTTGGCAGTTCGGCGTTGATCCAGTTGGTCTCATCCCAGCCGTGCCCCAAAATTGTGGCCCCGTTGACGTGCTTGGCATAGTCGGCGAGCAAGCCGAGTAACTGATCTTTGCTCTGCACCTGGGTGAGGTTCAACCCACCGAGCATTATTCCGGTACTGGTTGAATGGACGTGGGCGTCAACAAATCCTGGCGCCAGAAAATACCCGTCGGCATTGATGGTGACATCTGCCAACTCCCGGTGCACTTCGGCACCGCTGTGGTCCCCGATCCAGGCGATTTCTGCACCGTCAATGAGCATCGCCGTGGCGAACGGGACACTCGGTGCATAGATTGCCGCATTGGTGATCAGGGTTCGTTGGGACACAAGCGCTCGTGCTAAATCTCAATAACGACAAGATCGCGGGTTTGTTGATTAATTGACTCGGGCCCGTCCGGGGTGCAGATCACGATGTCTTCAATGCGGGCACCGTGCACACCCTCAATATAAAAACCCGGTTCAATACTGAACACCATGTTGTTCTCAATTACCGTGGGGTTGTTCTCACCCACGTACGGTTCTTCGTGGGTTTCCAGTCCGATGCCGTGACCGGTTCGGTGGATGAAGAATTCCGCTAAATCGTGCTCGGCGAGTTCATTTCGACCGGCCGCGTCAATATCGTGACTGATCGCGCCGTGGTGAACCGCGTTGGTTGAGCGTTGCTGTGCTTGCTGCAAGATTGCGTAACGTTCCCGGTAGGCAGATCCAGGGTCACCCATGGAATAGGTGCGGGTGCAGTCGCTGCAATAGCCACTTGGCATGGTTCCACCAATGTCAACAACAACCGGATCCCCCGCTTGAATGGGTCGTTCACTGAGTTCATGGTGTGGACTCGCCCCATTGGGGCCCGACGCCACGATCACAAAGTCAACACGTGAGTGTCCTTCGGCCACAATCAGGTCGGCGATATCGCGTCCAACCTCTCTTTCGGTGCGGCCCACGCGCAGAAGATTGGGGACCTGGGCGTGAACTCGGTCAATTGCTGCGGCCGCTTCCCGCAAGGAATCCAACTCGGTGGGGGTTTTGATAATTCGAATCGCACCGATAATCGGTGCGGCCAATTCAATCGTCGCTCCAACAAAGTTTTCTTGAATTTTCAGCACCCGCTCAGCCCACATATGATTGTCAACCGCGATCTTGCCCCGATCAAATCCGGAATTCGTTCGGATCATGTCGTATGGATTATCATTTTCCCCCCAGCCACGGACTTCCCAACCAAGTTCACCAAATGGGCTGGCTTTTGCCGTTGAGATTTCCAACCGAGGCACAACCAGAAAAGGCGCTTTGTGGGGGGAAATGGCCAATGCCGTGATGCGTTCGAGCGGGATCGCGTTGTACCCGATGAGATAACGAAGATCCGCGCTGGGGGTCACCAGCATTAAATCAATGCCAAGTTCCTGCAGGTGAACTTGTGCCCGGGTGATGCGTTCGGTGTAATCCGCGTTTACCGCCATGTGGGACAGATTAGCCCGGATGCCGTGCTTTCGCCGTAATCGGACCACCCCTCGGCATTGTGGCCGCAGTCTGGGGTTTGTAGCCGATTCCGGAAAGGTCTGGTACCGTCTATTAATGATGAAAAAACGTGCAATTGCTCTGGGCACGTTGGTGGCAGCCACCACATTGGTGCTTGGGCCCCTGCCAACCGCATCCGCCGCCCCACAAAAAAGCATCCAGGAAGTTGCTCAACAAGTTCGCGAGCTGCAAATGGAGGCGGGCGCCGCAACCGAATTAGTGCATCAAGCTATGGAACGACTCAACGACATTGGAGCAGATCTCGCGTCCATCCGAAACCGAGCGGCTCGTGAGCGGGCCGACATGCGCGCATCGATGGCCACGATTAACGACATTGCCCGAGCCGCGTACACATCCGGTGGGATCGACTCCACCCTGCAACTCCTGTTGTCGGAGAATCCCGACGAATTTTTGGCGCAGGCCTCACTTATGAGCCAATTGGAGCAGGCCCAGTTGGCTCAATTACGGCAGGCTCAGACTTCGCGTCTTCGCATAGCGCAAACCGAAGCCGAGATAACCGAGCGCGAAGCCAGAGTGCAGCAGGTCCGTGGCGACATGGTTTCAGCCCAAAAAGATGCCGATGCGCGATTGTCTGCCGCCCAAGACGTTCTGGCTGGACTCCAAGCCGATCAGAGACAACAGCTGTCACAACTCGCTGACCAACGTCGACAAGATCAGATCGGTGTGGCCGCGGCGGAACTCGCAAATTTCGATTCTGGATCTTCGGGTGGGTCGCGTGCCCAGTTGGCCGTCAAATACGCTCTGGCCCAAGTGGGTGAGCCTTACTCATACAGCGCTCGGCCACCAGACTCGTGGGACTGCTCCAAACTCACGACTGCTGCTTGGTCCCAGGCTGGAGTCGGACTCACGGCCCTGAGTTTCACCCAATGGGACCAAACCCGACGGGTTCCGGTGAGTGACATCCAACCCGGTGATCTGGTGTTCTACTTCGGCAGCGGGGCCCACCACGTCGCTATTTATATCGGTGGCGGAAAAATGGTCAGTGCTTCTAATCCCGGTGACGGTGTCGAAATCATTGACTTTCTCGGCCCTTGGTACAAAGAGCGATTCAGCGGTGTCGGTCGAGTTTTTTAATGTCCCAGGACCAGTGATCTCTCGGTTGAAGCGCTGACTCTGTCGGGTTGGGGTGTCATACTCCCCGCATGAGTGGACCACTGTTAATCCTGGACAGCGCAACCCTGTACTACCGCGGCTTTTACGCACTGCCGGAGAAAATGGTCGCCCCCGATGGCAGCCCGCACAATGCGATCCGTGGCTTCCTGTCCATGTTGACCAAACTGATATCAATGCACCAGCCCAGCGGGATCGTCGCGGCCTGGGACAACGACTGGCGGCCGGCATGGCGGGTTGAGTTAGTCCCCGGTTACAAAACTCACCGCGTGGAAGTAACGACGGGTACCGAGGACGTACCGGATACGTTAAGCCCTCAGATTGATGCCATTGCGGCACTTCTTGACGCGTGGGGTGTCGCAAGAATAGGAATTGACGGATTTGAGGCCGACGATGTCATTGCCTCCGTCGCAGCCCAACACCCGGGACGTTCATTGGTTGTTACCAGCGATCGTGATCTGATCCAGGTTGTTTCAGATCGAGTTTCGTTGCTACTACAGGTGACCGGTGGGGTGGAAGCCTGGCCGGTATTGGATCCATCAGCCGTGACGGCCAAATACGGTGTCCCCCCAGCCGACTATTTAGCCATGGCGGCGCTGCGCGGGGATCCAAGTGATGGACTTCCCGGGGTTGCTGGCATCGGAGACAAGACCGCGTGCGCTCTCATCACGGAATATGGAACGTTAGACAATCTTGTCGCAGCAGCAAGTGCTACCTCATTCAGCAAACCATTGACCCCCAAGCTCGCCGAACGGATATGTTGGGCAAGGAACTATCTTGATGCAGCCCTCGCAGTGATGACGGCGGAGACTCGACTGCCCGTGAGTGCGTGGACTTTTGAGGTGCCGGGTGAACCCGTCGATCACGACGCTCTCAATAACGTGGCGGTGCAGTGGGGGGTGGAGAAATACGTTGCAGAGTTGCTTCAGGTGGCGCTGGGATAGGAAATAATTCCGCGTTTGCACAAATCAATTGCGGCAACAGCATTGGCGTGCAGCTCAGAATCAGCAGGCGTCACGGCAACAATTTGGCCGAGAAGGTCGATCACCTGGCGAACCCAACGTACGAAGTCCCCCGCGGTCACATCGTTGCTAGTCAGGATTTTCATCAGGGTCGCGCCCTTTGCCCATCGATACAGCGCCCAAGCAAGGCCAGCATCTAATGTGCGACTTTCATTCACTTTATGGTCGTGTTCAACGCCTTCAACCTGGCCCCACAGGTAATGAATGTCGTCAAGTGCTTTTTGGGTTGGCCCCCCGGGTACTGAAGGTGCTTCATCGGAATCACCGCGGCGGCTCTCGTAGACGAAAGTGGAACACACTGCAGCCAGGGATGCTGGATCGAGTTCGTCCAGGACCCCGGCCAAGATTGTTTGGCCGATCAGTAAATCGTTTTCCGAATAAACTCCTTTAAGTAGGTCACCTCGCTCGGTGACCTGCCACTCTCCCACGGGATCTTTCACCAAGTAACCAAGTCCACCCAGCACCGAGCACAGTCGGTCGAACCGGCGCGCAATCGTGTTTGTCCGGCCTTTCATGCGGGATGACACGTCTTGATACTGGCTCTCAGTTTTTTGATACCGCTCACCCCAACGCGCGTGCGCCTCGCGCTCATCGCAGCCATGACATGGGTGGGCCCGCATGCGATCCCGTAAGTCTTGAACGAGTGGGTTAACGTCGGGTGATTTCTTACCGCGCCTCTTGGGGTCGGCCGCATGTTGCCCCATCTCACGGACCTGGGCGGCAAGGTTCTTTCTCATATGTACATCGCGTGCGGAGAAACTTTTAGGCACTCTGATCCGTCCGATTGGCGTGAGATCCGCGAGTGCATCGTGAAAATTGAGCCGACGAACCTGACGATCCCCGGTCAACACCATCGGTCGTGGTTCAACGTTGACGCTGTTGATCGCGGGGGAAACAACAACCGCCGGACCCGCTTTCTTTCCGGCGGCCAGGAGGATGACATCTCCCACTTTAAGTGTTCGGAGTTGGGCCTCACCGACATCACGACGCTGCCGTACGGCGTGTCGACCGTCGTGACGTTCGGACAAAGAGATCTCGTGTCTCAGCGCGCTGTATTGCTCAAAATCACCGAGGTGGCACTGCATCGATTCGAAATAGCCGGCTTTGGCTTCATCAAGTTTGCGCAGTTCCGTTGCCAGACCGACAACGGATGCGTCCGCTTGAAACTGTGCGAAAGACGTCTCGAGGAGTTCACGCGCCCGTTCGGTACCGATGGAACCGACCAAATTGACCGTCATGTTGTAGCTGGGCCTAAATGAGGACTTGAGTGGGTAGGTGCGGGTGGACGCTAAACCAGCGAGTGATTTGGGGTCAAGATCCTGCTGCCACAAAACAACCGCGTGGCCTTCGACGTCAATACCGCGCCGACCGGCTCGACCCGTGATTTGGGTGTATTCCCCCGGTGACAGGTCGACATGTGCGTCACCATTCCATTTCACTAAGCGTTCGAGAACGACCGACTTGGCCGGCATGTTGATGCCCAGGGCGAGGGTTTCGGTTGCAAAGACAACCTTAAGCAGACCCTGCTGAAATAAAGACTCAACAATCTCCTTAAATCTTGGTAGTGCGCCAGCGTGATGGGCTGCGACCCCACGCTCGAGTGCATCGATCCAGTCACTGAACCCCAGGGCCGCTAAATCTTCGTCGGGAATATCGCGAGTGGACTCAAGGACTTGGTGGCGAATCATTTCCCGTTCGACGGTGGATGTCAGGCGAAGCCCTGAGCTCAGTATTTGTTCCACCGCGTCATCGCACCCGGCGCGGCTGAACAGAAAATAGATCGCCGGCAACAAAACTTCCGACTCAAGGAGGGCGACAACCTCACTTCGCCTCGGGGTCAAGGTGGCCCTTCTCGGGGCATTGCGACCTTTACTGCCGTACTTGGATTGACCACGGGTAGCGGCCGCTTGGGCAGAACTTCGAGCCAGCGCGGCTAGCTCAGGGTTGACTTCATGTTGTGAGTCATCGATGAATAGGTCGTACAGTCTTTTTCCCGCCATCACGTGTTGCCACAATGGGACCGGTCGTATTTCCTCGACGATCACTTCGGTTTCGCCACGGATCGTTGCCAACCACCGACCGAATTCTTCGGCGTTACTGACCGTGGCGCTGAGCGCAATGATGGTGACGGAATCGGGTAAATGGATGATGACTTCTTCCCACACGGCGCCGCGGGAACGGTCGGCGAGGTAGTGCACTTCATCCATGACAACGTAGGAAAGATTCTGAAGTGTTGTTGAGCCCGCATACAACATATTGCGCAACACTTCCGTCGTCATGACGACTATCGGCGCATCTCCATTGATACTGTTGTCACCCGTTAATAGGCCAACGTTTTCATGACCGTAGCGCTGGACGAGTTCAGCAAATTTTTGGTTGGAGAGCGCCTTTATCGGGGTTGTATAGAAACACTTTGTTTGGGTACTCAAGGCCCGAAAAATCGCAAATTCACCGACAACCGTTTTGCCAGCACCGGTCGGCGCCGCAACAAGGACACCTTTGCCCGCTTCAATTGCCCTGATCGCGTTGAGTTGAAATGGGTCAAGAGCAAATGTGTATCCGGCCGCGAATGAGCCAACCATGGTTTTGTCATCTTGGGCCCGTAGCCGCGAAGCGGCATACTTTTCGGCCGCGGAAGACATGTTGAGAGTCTAGCCGGAAGAGGTCAATCTTCTAGGTCAGTGTCGAGTGGGGAAATTTCGTCATCGCCGAGACCACTAAAGTCAGAATTGCGCAATTTACGTGCCCGCCGACGGTCATTCAGGAGCGAAACACCCACCGCGATGATCACCAGAATCATGATCGGACCGGCAAGCAAGATCAGGTTGATCGGATCACCCGTTGGTGTGGCAACCGCGGAAAAAATAAGCACGGTGAAAACAATCCATCTCCACCAGGAAACAAGGCGTTTACCGGATAATATTCCGGCGAAGTTCAAGAGGACGATGAGTAGTGGAGCGAGGAAACCAACCCCAAAAACCAGGACCGTGCGGAGGAAAAAGGATAGGTAACGATCAACGGAAACAATGTTTTCGACGTTGGCGGGAGTAAAACCAAGAAGAATTTCTAGCCCAAATGGGAGCACAAAGTAGGCCAGAGTGATACCTGCCGCAAATAGTGGTGTGGCCACAGCGACAAAACCAAGAGCCCATCGACGCTCATTACGGTGCAGCCCCGGAGTCACAAACCGCCAGAGTTGGTACAGCCAGACGGGGGAACTAAATGCGATACCTGCGGCAGCGGACACCTGAATTTGCAGGACAAATGCATCAGCAACCCCGGTGAGGGCTAAGACAACATCTTGACCATTTTCTTTTGACGCAGCGACTACGTCGGTGAAGGGCTCACCGATCCAGGCGAAGATTTCGGCGTAATAGATCCAGCCGATGACCATGCCTAAAGCGATAGCGATGCCACTTTTAAGGAACCGGGAGCGCAACTCCCGTAAATGTTCGGTCAACGGCATCGAGACCGACTCCTGCTTTTCGCGCAGGGCCACCGGCTCTAACTAACGTTCAGTGGGAGAAGCGGGCCCAGCTTCTGCGCGCGCCGCGGATTTCGGTGAATCCGATCCGCTGGCTTCGACGGCCTTGGCGTCCGTGTCTTGTGCGTCGACTGCCTTAACATCTTCGTCGGAGTCGTTACCCGCGAGACCTTTTGTTTCAGCCTTAAAGATCCGGAGCGAGCGGCCCAGTCCACGAGCAGCGTCGGGCAGACGCTTTGCGCCGAACAACAGCAGAATCAAGGCCACGATGATGAGCCATTCCCAGCCTTTGAGATTACTAAACATGTGATCCCTTTCTCGCTTCGCTGAACTCGGTGCAACTATGACACTAACTCACTTCCGGAGTCTACGCTCTTAGTCTTACTTTCAGCCGCCGGCGGGCGCCACAATTAACCAGAATCACCCAACCGCGAAATCGCCCGCTTCACGATTACCGTGATCTCTTCGGCGCAGTCAGCCGGCTCAAGCACAACGGCCGCCCCACCCATGGACAAAATCCACCGGATCAGCCAGTCCTTGGAGAGATAGGGCACGTGGACAAGTACCTGCCCGTCGAACAGTGATCGGGGGTTCTCGGTCGCCCGGCTGACCCACACTTCCTCGGTTACCCAGGCTAACTCTGCTTCGAGCAGCACCAAGGCTACCGGCGCTAAAGCCAGATCGGTCAACCCGGTGACTTCATCGGTGGGGTCGGGTGAGCCTGGCTCACTGGGCTCAC
>JBDNFV010000164.1:0-10590 GCA_041689635.1 Candidatus Nanopelagicales bacterium
GCCAGCTGCCCCCAAAATCTGCGTCATATCTCCATTGGCATTAATAATTAAATAAGTCGGTGTTACCACTTGCAGGAGACCAACAAAGATATTGAGAGGTGCTGCTGACTTTCCATCGATCCATCCGAGCAACATCGTTCCGTTGAGGAAAAGAATGGCCCCAACGTATAACAGTCCAACTGCGCCCATCATGCCTTCTCTCTTGAGCATAAATTAGGAATATCAGTTACAATATGAAGTTTTAAACTTTTTACGATCCTAAGGGTTCACTGATGCACCTTGCTTGTCAACCGATTTGAAAATATAGACACTAGATTTGATCGAAATTATTTTTATAGATGAGCGTTCAACAAACGTTAGGTGTACGTCGCAAAATTCGGATCGCATCCACTTTTATGTACGCACACTGTTGCGATCAATAAAATCTGAGACGAACCTGACGGATTTATTTCTAGTTCAATAATCACAACAGGTGTGCAAGTCACTATGGTGTAAACCGCATCAGCAAAAATCGTTCGAGGATCCGCGCAATGACAACAGCAAAGGCAGCGTTCCTCAGCGACTCACGTGCAATCTATTCAGGAGTAAACGTTGCGCCGGTCTTTTTTGCTCGGATGGTATTCACACTGACCGCAGCAAATGCCAGCAGCACGCCGATAATGAGTGGCGCATCCAAGTACCCATTCACCACGAGATCGAGTAGCAGTGATCCGACAAGTTGACCAGCGATTGCCAACAAACTCAACCGCAATACTCCAATTTTCCCAACCACCCAAGAAGCTGTCGCAATAAAAATGACACCAACGACGCCACCTACATAGAGCCACAATGGACTTGATGGAAGCGCCTTTGGTTGTACAGTCCCGATGGCAACCATGATTCCAAATGCCAAGAGCAGTATTGAGACACCGGTTACAAAGTTCAGCCACGCGGCCACGATCGGCTCTCCGGCAGCAGCACTCACTCGACCGTTGATTGCTTGTTGAATCGATACGCCTATCCCCGCGACGAAACACAGACTCACGAGCCAAATCGGGATCTCAGCATTGCTCAGTCGTCCCGAAACAGCGACAATCACCGCGCTCACTCCGATCACGGCGGACAGCACGCGCCACCGGGTTACCGGTTGCCGACCGTGCGGCCCAAGTCCTAACCTGTCAACAATCAGGGCGGATGCGCTCTGGCCCGAAACCAATGCGACCGAAAACAGTGCTACGCCAATTACCGGGACGGACAGGCTCTGCGAAAGAACAAACAGGGCTCCAAAAAAGCCACCAAATAGTTCCCAACGCCTAATGTGATGCCCTCTCATCGCCAACTTCAATTGGGTAACGCCTCGGCGTAATTTGGCACTGGAAAGGACAATGATGGACGCGATGATCAGGCCTAGGGAAAATGAGACGAGGGCTGCTTGCAGCCCGGACCCAACCACATCTGCCAAGGACCCATTGGCCCTTGATTGAATTGCCGTGAGTGATCCGACTACGAATGCAGCCAACGTTGGAAGCAGGGCTGCCTGCCATGAACCTACCGTCGAATTAGTGGAAGAAATGACGGGTTCCTGTGACGTACATGCTGACACCAGCTGCTTGCGCCGCAGCAATGACTTCTTCGTCGCGGACTGAACCACCCGGTTGCACCACCGCAATGACCCCAGCATCAAGAAGTACCTGTAGACCGTCCGCAAACGGGAAGAAAGCATCAGATGCGGCAACTGACCCGGATGCACGCTCCCCAGCACGACTCACGGCAAGGTGCGCGGAATCAACCCGATTTACCTGCCCCATGCCGATTCCGACGGCGCCGAGATTCTTGGCAAGCAGAATCGCATTTGATTTCACCGAACGGCAGGCCCGCCAGGCAAACTCGAGATCGCGCATGGTTTCAGCGGACGCTGGTTCGCCACTAACAAGGATCCAGTGAGCCGGGTGATCACCGCTGTCGTCAACCGTGTCCACACTTTGGACCAGTAGTCCACCTGAAATTGTGCGTGCCTCAACGCGGCGACCTGGTCGTGGTCCTGGCGCAATCAGAATCCGTAGATTGGCTTTCTCTTTGAGAACAATCAAAGCATCAGCATCAAAGCCTGGGGCAATGATCACTTCGGTGAAGACTTTTGACATCGAATCTGCCATTTCTTTTGTCACGGCTCGATTCGCCGCAACTACCCCACCGAATGCTGAGACCGAATCAGTCGCGTAGGCCTTGTGGTAGGCCTGTTCAATGTTGGCACCCGACGCGATCCCACATGGATTTGCGTGCTTAATAATTGCGACGGAGGGTTCCAAGAAATCAAATGCGGCGCGTCGAGCTGCGTCGGCATCAATAAAATTGTTGTAGGACATGGGTTTTCCATGCAACTGCTGCGAGTTTGCAATCCCTACTTCATTACCAATCTCAATGTAGGAGGCGGCGCTTTGGTGCGGGTTCTCGCCGTAACGCAGCACTTCACTCCGGGTCCAAGCAGCTCCCCGCCACCGCGCAAACTCACTCTCTTGCGGCGCGACCACATTCGACATCCAGGTTGCAACCGCTATGTCGTACGTCGCTGTGTGGGCAAAGGCCTGCGCCGACAACGCGGCACGCTGAACAAGTGTGGTGCCACCAGCGTCAATCGCTGTGCGGACTTGTTGGTAATTAAGGGGAGAAACAACTACCGCGACGTTGGCATAGTTCTTTGCCGAGGCCCGAATCATGGCCGGTCCCCCAATGTCGATCTGTTCAACACAATCATCGATTTTGGCACCACTTGCGACGGTCTCATTGAAAGGATAAAGATTTACCACGACTAAATCGAAAGCCTTGATTTCGAGGTTTTTTAATTGAGCCACATGATCGGCCTTGCGTACATCGGCAAGCAGACCCGCGTGAATACCCGGGTGCAGTGTCTTCACCCGTCCATCAAGGCATTCTGGGAAGTTTGTGACCGCTGCGACCGGGGTGACCGCAATCCCCGCTGCTTCGATGGTCGCGGCCGTACTTCCGGTAGAAACAATCTCTACGCCGTGCTGTGATAGCACTTGGGCTAACTCAACGACCCCACTTTTGTCGTAGACGGAAATCAGTGCCCGTTTGATCGGCCGAATGGTCACTGCAGCCCTTTCCCCGCACGATCGATAAGTAGCTGATGAACACTGCGAGGAAGAAGTGTTCGCTCAACGTCCTTTATTCTTTCGTGCAGCTCTGCTTCACTTTCACCCGGCCGCACATTTACCCGCGCTTGGTCAATAATTTTTCCGGTATCCACCCCGTGATCAATGAAATGAACCGTGCATCCGGTGACCTTCGCACCTGCTCGTATAGCGTCACGCACAGCATGTGCTCCCGGAAATTTCGGCAGTAATGAGGGGTGAGAGTTCACTATTTGGTGTGGGAAAAGATCAACAAATTCCGGGCTGAGAATCCGCATGAAGCCGGCCGCGACGATCAGGTCCGGATTTAATTCCGACACCAGACGTAGAAATTCACTTTCCCATAACTCCCGGGAATCAAAATCACCAACGGCTGCTTGGCGGACCGGGATTTCTCGTCGCTGTGCAATCTCCACCGCCCGCGCGCTGGGTTGATCGGTCACCAGTCCAACCACGTTGGCCCCAACCGTGGAATCTAGGAGTGCTTCAAACAGTGATCCGGTTCCCGAAGCCATGACGACAATGCGGGCGCTCACGGAGTTGGGTCAACCATTTCCCCTTGTAAACGTCGGTAAACGTAACCGGTTACCAAAGCGGCTAAGGGGAGAGATAAGAGAGTTGGGATTCCCCAGAACAAACCTGAAATCGCATACGCTGCGGCACTGAAAAGCAGAAGCAAGATTGCCAGTGGCCAATTTAGGCGGACTAAGCGCGTACTTGCTTTTAACGCTTGAAATGGAGAGAGCCCACGATCCAAGGCAAAAAACGGTGCGAACTGAAAAAGCAAAACAGCTAAAACGGCGGGAATAACGAAGATGAATAATCCGGCGACAAATGTGACCATTATCAGAAGAGCAGTGACAACGAATGCCCCAAAGTGCGGGCCGGTGAACGTGTCAGCGAAACCAATCTTGCGGCCCAACGTCACGTATAGCGCCCCACGAATAACCCCTGCCGTTGCCAAAAAGGATGCGACAACGAACACAATCGCCATGAGTACCACCAGCAAGAATGATCCCATTTCCCTTTCAAAGCACGCAGCCATTGCGGCTGAGTCCAACGTGGGACCTGTCCCACCCGCCTGCGTGCACCGGCTAAAAGTTTGCGTCAACGGGCTCGTGGTGAATTGCTGACCAAATTGCAGGACCGTTACGACAGCGGAAAGGGCAATAAACGACAGGATATTTTTTGTGAAAGCCACCCGCGCCCATCCGAAGGCAGCACCGAATCGGACCACATTCGTCTCTCCGCTCATTGCTTCACCTGGGATTGTTCAACGTCAACTTCAGGGACAACCGCAATTGTGGATCTTCGATGTCGCGTGAACGTTTTCGCCGGCAGGATGGCCGTTGGTGTAATGCCGACGGCTAACAAAATCCAGAACAAGGACGCCGACAGTATTGGGTCCGGTCCCAAATCAACCAGTCGAACATCACCCAAATCGCCCAGAGATAACACGGCCAGGACGGCGAAGATCACCGCCCCGACGAGCGCGATCGCAAACCCGATCACAAGTCGAATCAGTGCGCTTTCTTTGGCCAAACTCTTCGAGATCCCGACACCCCACATC
Organism: Candidatus Nanopelagicales bacterium; assembly: GCA_041689635.1. Taxonomy (GTDB): domain Bacteria; phylum Actinomycetota; class Actinomycetes; order S36-B12; family S36-B12; genus UBA4592. The sequence goes on from JBDNFV010000164.1 coordinate 4,702, forward strand.
ACGCCGATCACAACGACCAATACCGGCAACAGCCAAGCTAACGCGCCAGCCGTTTCCGGGATCGCAACGAGTGGCGGAAAAGGTGGAAGTTGTGTCGGAGCTGTCACCGCAATGAATGGTGAAACCATGACATCGGGTCCAATACTAAAACCCGCACCAACAACGTAGGCCGCGCTCCACACCACGAGAACGGGAAGATAACCGAGCGTCAAGGCGAGGATTCCCAGGATTCCACTCCAACCTGGATTTAAACCAACAAAGAGATCCATTGCGGATCCAAAATTGACAAGTAGCCGCAGCGCCAGCAAAGTCGCCGCTAATCCCAGCAGGGCTAAGACTGAAGCGGCTCCCCTTCGAGCTACAAAAAGCAGAAGGGCTGGAATTCGCAATTCCAAGTGGACATCTGCGCCACGAAGAATTCCGATTGAAACGGCGCTCACGCCCATCATTACCGACACGATCAGTGCCCACCAAGTACCAAAGGAAACATTGATGGATGTGGTGAGGTGTGCTGCACCCACAACCACAGCAACGTATAAGACAACCATGATCACACCGCCAACGACCTGCCAACGGACTCCGTGCCTATTGCGCACCGCCAACGACCTCCCAGCGCGAAAAAGTAATATCCACGGGATAACGGCCAGGCCCCAAGGGATCAAGGTGATGGTCGCCGAACCCAACTTTGGCGGTACCCCATTAAGTGCCAACCAACCCCAGGTGATCGCATCAAGGTAGCCCTTCACACTCGCAGGGCGCTCCCCACCAAAGACCAAAATGGGTAGTAAAACAAGTGCCGCAACGAGAACAAGTACCAGAATTACCGACCCAACATAAATGATCGGCCACGTTATTGAACTCGCGACAGCCGAGCCGGTAACACCGCTAATCCGGGTCCAGGCCCTACCCACATTGAGACGAGAACCAAGGGGCTTTTCATCCACGTGGTCAACGGGAACCGGTACTGCTGGCGGCGCCTGCTGACTCACAAGGACAATCTACCGTTTCGGCAGCGACTTCTGGACCAGGCACAACCGGCCAAGACGCAGCGGGTTAAGGCGCAACCGGCTAACCGTGGATCAGCAGCCATAATGCCGCAACTAAACTCAGACCCAGCGCTATCGCGTAAAACCTACGCTCATCAAGGCGTTTGAAAATCCAAATCCCTGCGAGTGCTCCTAATCCCAAGGCGGGCAGGAACAATAAATTAACCGTGAGCGTTTCCCAGGTGAGTAAATCCAATTGAACCACGATCGGTACTTTGAGTAGATTGACACCGAAAAAGAACCAGGCGGACGTTCCCATAAAAGTCAGCGTGGTGACCCGCATATTGGCGAAATAAAGACTCATCGCCGCGCCGCCGGCGTTTGCTGCCATCGACGTCATACCGGCTAAAATCCCGAAGAATCCTGCCAATAATCGTCTATGGGAGGATTCTCCTTCGCCCTCTGTGACCTGGTCTGTGCGAGTACGACGCCACACTTCCAGAATCACGGACATGAGAATAAGCACGCCAAGCATGCGGGTGATAACCGTGATCGGCATCACGGTGAAAAGCACCGCCGTAATCAATAACCCCAGCAAAACCCCGGGCAGCAACCGGAAGATCAGCGGCCAGTCGACATATGAACGGTAGCGACTAAGAGCAATGAGATCACCAACGATGAGCAGCGGGACCGCGAAGCCACTTGCGACCGTGGGAGTCAGCGCCGCCGCCAAAAGCGGTCCGGCCACAACGCCAATCACCGGCATCGACGTCTTTGAAACTCCATAGAGAAATACGGAAAAAGCAACGACCGTGAAAGTGAGTGTCGTCCAATCGGCCATCACGGGCGAAACGTCGGTACCAGCGTCTACGACAGAATCTGGCGCATGAGCTCAGCGGCAGCACTTGGCGTGCGACCAACCTTGACCCCTGCTGCTTCCAGCGCCTCAGCTTTTGCAGCCGCGGTGCCAGAGGACCCGGAAACAATCGCCCCAGCGTGACCCATGGTTTTACCTTCAGGCGCCGTGAAACCGGCAACGTAGCCGACTACCGGCTTGGTGACATGGTCTTTGATGTAGGCGGCAGCCCGCTCTTCCGCGTCACCACCGATCTCACCAATCATCACGATTGCGTCGGTTTCGGGGTCATTCTGGAAGGCTTCGAGTGCGTCAATGTGGGTTGTCCCGATGATCGGGTCCCCACCAATTCCAACGCAGGTTGAGAAACCGAAGTCGCGGAGTTCGTACATCATTTGGTAGGTAAGCGTTCCAGATTTCGAGACTAAACCGATACGACCTGGCTTGGTAATGTCAGAAGGAATAATTCCCGCATTGGACACACCGGGACTAATGATTCCAGGGCAGTTAGGTCCGATGATCCGAGTGGTTCCCACATTCACGGCGTACTGGAAAAACTGCGCGGTGTCATGAACGGGAATACCCTCGGTGATCACAACGCAGAGGGGCATTTTTGCATCGACTGCTTCTTCGACCGCAGCCTTAGCGAACTTCGGTGGTACGAAAACCACGGAGACATTGGCACCCGTCGCCGCCATTGCCGAAGCGACGTCATTAAATACTGGGATTCCGTCAACGTCTGCGCCTGCTTTACCTGGAGTGACACCGGCGACAACGTTTGCACCACTTGCCACCATCAGGCGGGTGTGCTTAGTTCCTTCAGAACCGGTCATTCCTTGAACCAGAATTTTGCTATCTTCATTGAGCCAAATTGCCATTGGATTACGCTCCCTTTCGAGCCGCTGCGAGTTCGGCTACCCGGCGCGCTGCCGCGTCCATGGTGTCTACCAGTTCAATAAATTTGTGATTCGCTTTGTTAAGAATTGCTCGCCCTTCGACCGCGTTATTCCCATCAATTCGCGCAACAATGGGCTTAGTGACACGCTCACCAAGTTGATCAACGGCTTGCAGAATCCCGTTGGCCACTGCATCACATGCGGTGATTCCGCCAAAAATGTTGACAAAGACCGCCTGGACTTCGGGGTCGTTGAGCACAATGTCGAGTCCATTCGCCATGACTTCAGCCGATGCGCCACCACCGATATCAAGGAAGTTCGCCGGCTTGATGCCACCAAATTCTTCGCCCGCATAGGCGACAACATCCAGCGTGCTCATGACCAATCCGGCCCCGTTGCCGATGATTCCCACATCGCCGTGCAGCTTCACGTAGTTCAAGTCCATCGCTTTCGCGCGAGTCTCAATGTCATCGACCGCCGAGTCGTCAAATCCAGAGTGGTCGGGTTGACGGTAACTCGCGTTGTCATCAATTGTCACTTTGCCGTCAAGTGCGAGCACCTCACCGGTTGGTGTGAGCACAAGTGGGTTGACTTCAACCAGGGTTGCATCTTCTGCCACCATAACGTTCCAGAGCTTGACCAAAATGTCGGCCACCTGTCCCTGAATTGCTTCGTCAAATTTCGCTGCTTTAGCGATCTCGCGAGCTTTTTCCGGGGTCACCCCTTCCAGGGCATCGACCCTTATTTTTGCGAGTGCGTCCGGGTTGTTGACGGCCACCTCTTCGATCTCCACGCCACCTTCAACACTGGCCATCGCCAGGAAAGATCGGTTGGCTCGATCGAGTAAAAATGAAACGTAATATTCCTCGGCAATGTCCGCGGCATGAGCAACGAGCACCTTGTGCACGGTATGACCCTTAATATCCATGCCCAAAATCGCATCGGCTACCTCCCGAGTCTCAGCGGGGTCCTTTGCCAACTTCACGCCCCCCGCTTTACCTCGACCACCGACCTTCACCTGGGCCTTGACAACAACCGGTCCATTGATTGACTCGGCGATCGCGACAGCGGTATCAACGTCGCTGCACACATCGCCTGCAGTAATGGGGAGTCCGTGCTTTCCAAAAAGCTGCTTGGCCTGATATTCGTACAGATCCACTAAGACTCCCTATTCGTCAACGACATTGCCCTCACCACCGCAGTGCGGCCCAACTCTATTGCCTTGGTATCGGCCGAAATGACCGAATCTGTGTGATCTTGCACGCACTAAGGATTAGCGATCCACCGACACATGCTCATTGACCCAATCCACGACCGACTGGATAGTTGTGCCGGGTGTAAAGATTTCGGCGACGCCGCCGGATTTGAGAACAGGAATGTCTGCCTCTGGAATGATCCCGCCACCGAACACCACGATGTCGCTCGCGCCGGCTTGCGCCAGTTCGCTCAGAAGCTCGGGAAAAAGCGTCAGGTGGGCCCCGGACAGAATCGAGATCCCGATGACGTCGGCGTCTTCCTGAACCGCGGCAGCAGCAATGGCAGCCGGTGTCTGGTGCAGACCTGTATAAATCACTTCACAGCCGGCATCGCGCAATGCTCGTGCAATTACTTTTGCCCCGCGGTCGTGCCCGTCTAATCCCGGTTTAGCGATGACCACTCGGATTGGGCGTGCGGCTGTACTCATGGGGGGAAGGCTACCGTGTGTCGTAAACACCAATCATGGCCCTCAATCGTTTACAGAACTCACGCCATAAGGTGGGAAGCATGACACAGGCGCCCGGTTACTCAATCACGATTCGAATGCACGTCACTCCAGAATTGCACGCTTCGGGGAGAATCATTTCGGCGGTGAGCGGTGCGGGTGCAGTTATTACTGGGCTCGACGTCTCAGATCCGGGCACTGAAACCACGGTGGTTGACCTCAGCGCCTTAGCGCACGACCCGGATCACGCCGAATCAATCCGGGACACTCTCAACGCCATTGACGGTTGCAAGGTCGACAAAGTAAGTGACTCAGTTTTCCTTGTTCACCTGGGTGGAAAAATCGAAGTCGGTATCAAAGTTCCGATGCGAAACCGCACCGATTTGGCTCGCGCTTACACCCCGGGGGTCGCCCGGGTTTGTCTGGCAATCGCGAACAATCCGGCCGACGCACGCAACCTCACCATTAAGCGCAACACGGTTGCTGTCGTCACCGATGGTTCCGCCGTACTCGGCTTGGGAAACATCGGTCCCGAAGCAGCGATGCCGGTCATGGAAGGTAAAGCCGCGCTCTTTAAGAAATTTGCCAACGTCGATGCGTGGCCAATCTGCCTGGATACCCAAGATGTTGATGAAATCGTGCGGACGGTTGAAATCATTGCTCCCGGTTTCGGCGGAATTAACCTGGAAGATATCTCGGCGCCACGTTGCTTTGAAGTCGAACGCAAGTTGCGTGAACGACTCAATATTCCGGTTTTTCACGATGACCAACATGGGACGGCGGTCGTCGTACTCGCCGCACTGATTAATGCATCCAAACTGGTAAAGAAAGAACTTTCCTCTTTACAGATCGTGATGTCGGGAGCCGGAGCAGCCGGGGCCGCCGTTGCCCAACTACTCCTCCATGCTGGAATACAAAACATCATGCTTTTTGACTCCAAAGGTGCAATTTCAACCACGCGAACTGACCTAGACCCCGATCGCACTGAACTTGCTCAACGCACCAATTTGAAAAACTTTACTGGTTCAATCCAAGAAGCGATGGTTGGTTCGGACGTGTTTATTGGCGTGTCACAACCCAATCTGATTACCGCCGCCGATGTTGAAAAAATGGCGAAGGACTCCATTGTTTTTGCGCTAGCAAACCCCGACCCAGAAATCAATCCGATTGAGGCTGCGAAATTTGCCAAGGTTGTCGCAACGGGTCGTAGTGACTACCCGAATCAGATCAACAACGTCCTTGCCTTCCCCGGCATATTCCGAGGACTCCTTGACAGCGGTGCAATTGATATCACCGATGAAATTCTGATGGCTTCAGCAAATGCGATTGCCGAGCGTGTCAGCGAGCAGGCCCTCTCCGCTGTTTATATTGTGCCAAGCGTCTTTGACAGTAGTGTCGCCCCAGCGGTCGCAGCGGCAGTTATCGCAGCAGCCAAGGTGAAAAGTTCCA
>JBDNFV010000165.1:0-3286 GCA_041689635.1 Candidatus Nanopelagicales bacterium
CCAGTGATTCCATAATCGGGTAGTGACAGGCAACAAGATGGCCGGGTGCCAGTTCTAAAAGTTCTGGAATATCGGTGCGGCACTTGTCCGTGGCCTTCCAGCAGCGGGTGTGAAAGACACAACCCGAAGGCAAATTAATTGACGATGGAAGATCACCTTGCAACACGATTCGCTCACGTTGAGCCTCGAGCTTTGGATCGGGAACCGGGACCGCAGAAAGCAGTGCGTGGGTGTAGGGGTGATGGGGGTGCGAGTACAAATCCTCGCGTGAGGCTTGCTCAACAATGTGCCCCAAGTACATGACGGCTACCCGATTTGAAATTTGACGAACAACCGAGAGGTCGTGGGCCACGAAAAGATAGGCGATGCCGAATTCGTCCTGCAGATCTTGCAAGAGGTTAATTACTTGGGCTTGAATTGACACGTCAAGAGCTGACACTGGCTCATCACACACGATGAACTTGGGCTTGAGGGTTACCGCGCGCGCAATACCAATGCGTTGACGCTGCCCACCGGAAAACTCGTTGGGATAACGGTTGTAATGCTCGGGGTTGAGACCCACCCGCTCCATCGTTTCTTGGACTGCACTTTTTACCCCGCCCTGAGGTTTAATACCTTGGACGGCATACGGGGCGCTGATAATGCTGCCGACCGTGTGCCGTGGATTCAGAGAGGAAAATGGATCCTGGAAAATCATCTGCATCCGGCTTCGAAGTGGCACCAGATCGTGCCGGCTCATTTTCGTAATGTCTTGGCCTTCAAAGATAACGCTTCCGGCCGTTGGTTCGAGCAAGCGCAAGATCACCCGACCCGCAGTTGACTTCCCGCAACCTGATTCACCAACCAGACCGAGCGTTTCTCCTTGATTCACGGTCAAGTTGATTCCATTGACCGCATTAATCGAGCCAACCTGTTTCTTGAAAAGCACGCCCTTGGACACAGGGAAACTTTTTTGTAAGTTGTCGACTTTGAGTATCTCTTGATTACTCACCGATGAACACCTCCGCCAGGCGTTTGGTGGCAAATGCGGTTCGTTCCTGATCATCGAGGTGGCAGCGAATCATGTGCCCTTCTCCGACGTCACGCAGATCAGGACGCTCGCTCTTGCACCGCTCTTCGATTCCAGCATTCATGGCCGAGCAGCGAGGGTGAAATACGCAACCTGAGGGCAGGCTAATCAACGAGGGTGGTTGACCACCGATGGAAAGCATGCGATTACCGACCGAGTCGAGGCGAGGAACGGATGAAAGCAAACCAACCGTGTACGGCATTTGCGGTTGGTAAAACAATTCGTTCAGCCCGGCCCGCTCGACAATGCGCCCGCCGTACATCACCACAATTTCATCAGCCATGTCGGCGACGATTCCCAGGTCATGGGTAATCAAAATAATTGCCGTATTGAATTCGGCCTGAAGCTCAGCGAGTAATTCCAAGATTTGCGCCTGAACGGTTACGTCGAGTGCCGTGGTCGGTTCGTCGGCGATCAGGAGTTCAGGGCCGTTGATGAGTGCCATCGCGATCATGACTCGCTGACGCATGCCACCGGAAAGTTGATGCGGGTAGTCGTCAATGCGCTGTTCGGCGTTAGGGATTCCGACCTTATTCAACATGCGCAGCGCCTCAGCACGGGCTTCCTTTTTGGAAACTTTGCGGTGGGCTGTCACGGCTTCGACGAGTTGGTTCCCGATTCGATAGAACGGATGCAAGGAGGCAAATGGATCCTGGAAAATCATGGCCATTGAGTTACCACGCATTGACCGAAGGGTTGAATCTGATGCTGCGACCAAATCCGTTCCGTCTAGGTTGATTTCACCCGAGATCTTTACTCCACGCCCGGTATGCAGCCCCATGATCGCCTGGGAGGTGACACTCTTCCCGGAGCCGGACTCACCAACGATGGCAAGCGTCTTTCCTTTTTCCAGGTCGAAGGTTACCCCGTCAACAGCTCGAACTAATCCGTCCTCGGTCTGGAATGAAACTTGCAAGTCCTTGACGAAAAGAAATGTCATGTGAGCCTCACTCTCGGATCAATCACGGCGTACAAGAGGTCGACGACAATATTCGCAATTACGATGAATGTCCCGGCGAGCAACACCGTGGCGGTGATGACCGCCAGGTCAGCGTCGACAACAGCCGAAATGGCGAGTTTTCCCACGCCGGGGAGACTAAAGATACTTTCGATAATAATCGCGCCACCCAGCAGGCCCGCAAGGTCTAATCCCGCCGCCGTGACGATCGGGGTCAACCCGGCCCGCAATGCATGCTTGCGAATGACCGTGCCCTCGCTTAGGCCCTTGGCCCGCGCGGTCCGAATGTAATCCTCACTGTAGGTCTCCAGAAGTTGATTGCGAGTGAGCCGAACGTAGAAGGCCATGAAGACAAGTGCCAAGGTCAACCACGGCAGGATCATCGTTTGCAAGAATTGGACGGGATCTTCAAATGGTGAAACGTAGTTGGGGTACGGAAGTAACTGCCACCTGATCACGATGAAGAACAGGAACAACAAACCAATGAAGAAGGACGGGAAAGAGTAACCCACAAGTGCTGCGCCCAAGGTCACTTTCTCCTGCCACCGGCCACGCCGTCGTGAGGCGTAAATTCCCAGAAGCACACCGGGAACCAACCACAGAATGAATGCGCCCATGGACAGCCAGAGGGTGACAGGAAGGGCTTTGAGAATAAGCGGAGTTACCTCCTCACCCTTGCGGAACGAGTAACCAAGACATGGAGCACTGCACTCAAAGGTCGCCGATCCGGATCCATAGGTCCGGCCGACGAAAATTGCCCTGACAAATTCCCAGTATTGAAGATAAAGCGGTTGATCAAGTCCGAGACGAATTCGGTTGGCGGCGATCACTTGAGGGTTGCACGACTTACCACACGTCAACGCGGCCGGGTCAGCGGGCAGTGCGTTGAACACCAAAAAAACCACCATGCTGAGCAAAACCAAGATCAGCACACCGGTCAATAATCGGCGGGTAACGTACGCGGTCATGTATTTCCTTTAGTTTCGGATCGGTTGAACACGAAGAGGTGGGCCCCGCCTGCGCGAGGCCCACCCAATTTCTCGTTACTGCATTACGTAGAGATCACCAAATGGCAATGAGCCGTAGGCATCCCACAGGAAGGCGTTGCCAACCTTGGAACCCCAGAGGTATTGAACCTTTCCGAAGCGAGTCGGAACCGCCCACGCTTGCTCCATGGCGAACTTGTTCAGTTCTTTCCACTGATCAGCTTGCGCTGTGCGATCAACGGTGCCGAGTGCAGTTTGCACGCGTGCTTCGAA
>JBDNFV010000166.1:0-2015 GCA_041689635.1 Candidatus Nanopelagicales bacterium
CCGGGGAGATTCCACAGTTGCTCCACGACATGAAGAGACCACATGACTCGCGATTGACCTTGGCCCAACGGGCATTGTGGTTGGGCGCTACCAATGCGCAGGTGCATGAAGCGACAAATATTGACCCATGGTTTCTGGATCAAATTGAACGAATCAATGAAATGGCAGATCAGATTCGCGATTGTGTCGAACTGGGCGCCCCGCTTCTCTTTGAGGCAAAGTCACTGGGATTCAGCGACATGCAATTAGGGGCTTTACGCGGTGTTGGGGAAATGCACATTCGGGAGTTGCGTAAACAGTTGGGAATTAATCCCATTTTTAAAACGGTAGACACGTGTGCAGCCGAGTTCGCCGCAAAGACCCCCTACCACTACTCGTCATATGATTTTGAGACCGAAGTCATTCCATCGGATCGTCGCAAGATCATCATCTTGGGTTCGGGTCCTAACCGAATCGGTCAAGGAATTGAGTTCGACTATTCCTGCGTTCATGCGGCAATGACATTGAGCGAAGCCGGATTCGAAACGATCATGATTAACTGCAATCCGGAGACCGTGTCAACAGACTACGACACCGCAGACCGTCTTTATTTTGAACCGCTGACATTCGAAGACGTTATGGCTGTCATCGATGCGGAAAGTGCCGCCGGGGAATTAGTCGGTGTGATCGTGCAACTGGGCGGCCAAACGCCACTTGGTTTGGCCCAGCCGCTCGCCGATGCTGGCGTTCCCATCATTGGCACCCAACCCTCGTCGATACATTTGGCTGAAGATCGAGAAATGTTCTCTCAAGTTCTTACGGCAGCGAACGTTCCCGCGCCCGCCCACGGGACCGCTCGATCATTTGAGCAAGCGAGGGAAATAGCCAATCGAATTGGGTATCCAGTTCTTGTGCGTCCAAGCTATGTACTCGGTGGTAGAGGAATGGAGATTGCCTACGAAGAGGGCATGCTCAAGGACTATTTAGAACGTGCCACCCAAATCAACCCGGAGCACCCAGTCTTAGTTGACCGTTTCCTTGACGACGCGATCGAAATAGACGTCGATGCACTCTTTGATGGAACTGATCTTTATCTCGCAGGAGTTATGGAACACATTGAAGAGGCTGGGATTCACTCAGGTGATTCTGCGTGTGTGCTTCCCCCGATCACGTTGGGTCGCGAGGAAATTGAACGGATCCGCAAGTCCACGCACGCTATTGCAGCTGGAGTGGGTGTCATTGGTCTGATCAATATTCAATTCGCCTTGGTTTCAGATATTCTCTACATTCTTGAGGCGAATCCGCGTGCATCCCGAACCGTGCCATTCGTCTCCAAGGCGACCGGCGTACCTATTGCCAAAGCAGCGGCTCGAATCATGGCGGGGGAGAGCATCGCATCCCTTCGGGCAAGCGGAGTACTGCCCACAACCGGTGATGGTGGTCAATTGCCCCCGGGGAGCCCGGTATCGGTGAAGGAAGCTGTCTTGCCATTTGGTCGCTTCCATGGTGTGGATACGGTCTTGGGTCCTGAAATGAAGTCGACCGGAGAAGTCATGGGAATTGACGCATCATTCGGGGTCGCGTTCGCGAAGTCGCAGGTGGCAGCCTTTGCTGGCGGATTGCCAACACGGGGAACCGCTTTTGTTTCACTGGCCAACCGAGACAAGCGGGCCGCCATATTCCCCATCAAGCGACTCTCCGATTTGGGTTTTGACATCGTCGCGACCGAAGGCACAGCGGATATCTTGCAACGTAACGGTATCCCCGTGCGGGTCATCCGAAAACAATCCGAAGGTGCCGGCCCTCATGGGGAGCCCACGGCCGTTGATGCGATCAACAGAGGTGAGATAAATCTGATTGTTAATACCCCCTACGGCGTTGGACCAAGAAAAGACGGATACGAAATTCGAACCGCCGCGGTATTGCGTGGAGTCCCATGTATTACAACAGTTCAAGGTCTTGCAGCCGCAGTTCAGGGAATCGACTCGCTATTACACGACCAGCCTGCGGTGAAATCGATCCAAGAACATGCACAA
>JBDNFV010000167.1:0-2171 GCA_041689635.1 Candidatus Nanopelagicales bacterium
ATGCGTCCCTGGGTAATGGGGTTACTTTGCGCCAAGTGCGCGTTGAAGTGGTTTTGGTTGGTGTTGCACGTCAATAGCGTGAACCACGTTGAGTCAGCTTCTGAAATGGTCCGCCCGAACGGGTGCTGATACGTCGTGCCAACTTCGAAGTCCTCAAAAAATCGACCAAGTTGGGCAGGAACTACGTCACTCATGGATAAATGATTCCTAAATGTTCTATTGTTCGCCGTCGGTGCGCTTACGCCACCGATCTTCCATTCGGTTCATGAAGTTAGAATTTTTGGGAGCTTTCGCTGCTTTGGCGCGAACGGGTTGTGCATCAGGATCGGTATTCACTTGGTCGGCTGAAACGCCCGCAACGCCGGTAAATGCCGAGTAGGTGAGCACCGCGCCAATGAGCATGACGGTGAATCCGGCAACGCCTACGGCGGGACCGGTTGCCACCCCGAGGATCAAAAGGGCCAGACCTGACAAGACGGCCAGCACACCAAGTGCGGCGCGCTTACGAGATGCTCCGGTGCCGGCACTGCGTAAATTCGACGCGAATTTGGGGTCGTCCGCGTACAAGGCCTGTTCCATTTGTTCAAGCAATTTCTGCTCGTGTTCTGACAGTGGCATGCCGGCTTCCTTTCTGCTAATTACGATTTTATTGCTCAAACAGGTAGTACACCCCTAAGGATATGTTGAATCCTCGGTCAAGCAACCCCTCGCCCCTACATTTGCGGCAAATGTGTCCAATCTGCGTCCGCTCACATCGAATGTGTTCCTTTTTATTGCCCCGGATGGGTCGTTGGCGGCGTGAGCGGAACGGTCCGCCCTGGGCGGACCGCCCCAGGACCAAATTTGTCGCGCAAAGCGTCAATTGCCAGTTCGGCGTCGCGGCGACCATGATCGGGCTCGTCGAAAAGTAACTGATCGGGTGCTTCATGGGCTGCCATCAGACCATCAACTTTCACGCCAACCAACCGAATCCGCACCCGTTGCAATCCAAGCGCTTCATAGAGTTTCCACACGGTGGCATAGATCTCATGTGACAGGTCTGTGTGCACACCCGTTTTAGAACGAGTGATTGTGGTGAAGTCGGTGAATCGGAGTTTCAGGGTTACCGTTTTACCTTTATAACCCGCTTTGCGCAGCCTGGCAGCGACTTTGTCCGAGAGTGCTGTGAGTTCGGCTCGGATCACCGTCGGGTCATCGACATCCTGACTAAAGGTGTGCTCGTTACTAACACTTTTTTCAACTTCGTGGGGCACTACTGATCGAGGATCTCTACCCCACGAGAGTTCGTGCAGGTGGATTCCACTTTGACCAAGGGCCCGGGTGAGTGTCTGCACCGGAGTGTTTGCAATATCTGCAACGCTCTGCAATCCAAGCCGGACCAGCACTTCTTCCGTTTTTTCACCCACTCCCCACAACGCGCTAATGGGGAGCGGGTGCAGGAAATCAATTACTCGATCCGCCGGGATAAGTAGCAGGCCGTCGGGTTTTGCTCGGGTTGAGGCAAGTTTGGCCACAAATTTTGTGCTGGCGACACCGACGGAACACGTAATGCCCTGCTCATCCGCCACTCGAGCTCGAATGAGTTCTGCAATGGTGAGTGGGTTAGAAAGTCTGCGAATTGCTCCGGAGACATCAAGGAATGCTTCATCAAGGCTTAACGGTTCAACGAGTGGGGTGATGGATTCAAATAGCGCCATCACATTGCGACTCACCTCGGCATATTTTTCGTGGTGTGGAATGAGAAATGTTGCCTCGGGTGCGATTCGGCGGGCCCGAGATATCGGCATTGCGGAATGAACGCCAAGCGCACGTGCTTCATAGGTTGCGGTGAGGACGACACCGCGATTCCCTTGGGCGGCAATGACAACCGGGGTTCCTTTAAGTTCTGGGTAGTCACGCAATTCAACGGCCGCGTAGAAAGCGTCCATGTCAATATGCAAAATATTGCAACCCGAATCATGGGAACCAAAATCGAGTTTTCCGGTTTGCCTGCGCACTTGGCTTCGACTCATGTGCGCTCCTTGATCTTTATTAACGTTTTTACCATCCGGGCGTCCCAGGGCTCCTGTGCCACAACTTACTTGGCGCGGTTGCAACCGGGGTTTTAATGTCAACATAAGGAGACTGTTTAAACCCGCTGCTGTGAATCGGAGCAATTCGTTTGCGTGGCG